>NZ_JBEUPA010000123.1:0-27494 GCF_040492065.1 Actinomadura sp. NPDC000929
GCTGGCTGTGATCAAGACAGCCTGGGAGACCTCGCACATCCAGATCGAGGTGGACGAGGCCTCCACCTCCGTGACGGTGTCGACGCCCGCCACGGAGGTGCGGCTGCCCGCCCACGCCGCCGGGGAGGTCGGGGCGGCGGTGGCGGCGGCGCTCGACAACGTCCGGCGGCACTGCGGCGAGGGGGCCCGCGCGTGGGTCCTGCTGGAGGACGGCGAGGGCGAGGTGACCGTCAGCGTCCGCGACGACGGCCCCGGCATGCCTCCCGGGCGGCTGGACCGGGCCGCGGCGGACGGGCGGCTCGGCGTCGCCCAGTCCATCCGCGGCCGCATCGCCGACCTCGGCGGCACCGTGTCGATCGTCTCCGCGGAGGGCGACGGGACCGAGGTCGAGATGACCGTGCCGCGGGCTAGGGTGTGACCGTGAGCGACGTTCCCCTCCGGCCTCTGCGGGTCATGGTCGTGGACGACCATCCGATGTGGCGCGAGGCGGTGGCCCGCGACCTCGGCGAGGCCGGGCACGACGTGGTCGCGACCGCCGGGGAGGGCCGCGCCGCCGTCCGCATCGCCGCCGCCGCCCGCCCGCAGGTGGCGGTGGTCGACCTCCAGCTGCCCGACCTCAGCGGGGTCGAGGTGACCCGGCGCCTCGCCGCCGCCGACCCGCCCGTCCGCGTGCTGGTGCTGTCGGCCAGCGGCGAGCAGCAGGACGTCCTGGAGGCGGTGAAGGCGGGCGCGACCGGCTACCTGCTCAAGTCCGCCGCCCGCGAGGAGTTCCTGGACGCCGTCCGGCGGACGGGCGAGGGCGACGCCGTCTTCACCCCGGGGCTCGCCGGGCTCGTCCTCGGCGAGTACCGCCGCCTCGCCGCCGCCCCGGCACGCGAGGACGACGACGCGCCGCGGCTGACCGACCGCGAGACCGAGGTGCTGCGCCTCGTCGCGAAGGGGCTGACCTACAAGCAGATCGCGCAGCGCCTCGTCCTGTCCCACCGGACGGTGCAGAACCACGTGCAGAACACCCTCGGCAAGCTCCAGCTCCACAACCGCGTCGAACTCGTCCGCTACGCCATCGAGAAGGGCCTCGACGAGGAGGAGTAGCGCGGGGCGAACCGCCGCGGCGGCGCCTGCGTCTCAACGCCAGAAGGCGAAGAGCGACGGGAGCGCGTCATGACGGACGAGATCCTGGGGCCCGCGCTGGGGTTCCTCGCGGCCCACCTCCTGGTCGGGCTCGTGCTGCTGGCGGTCCTGCGGAAGTTGCGCGCCGTGATGCGGCGGGGCAGGCCTCCGGCGCGCGATCTGCATCCCTACGAGGTCGCCTACCTGCGGGGCGGAGGGCGCCACGCGATCGCCGCCTCGCTCACGGCGCTGCGGCTGGACGGCGCGGTCGACGCCTACGCCGACGGCAGGCTGCTGGCCACCGAGCCGTCAGCCGCGGGGCCGCGCGCGGCCGGGACGCCGCTGGACGCGGCGGTCTTCGGGGCGGTCGCGCACCTGCGGGCCGGAACGCTCGCCGAGCTCACCGCCGAGCCGGGCGTGCGCGCGGAGCTCGACCGGCTCCGCGACGGGCTCGCCGCGCAGGGGATGGTGCTCGCGCCGGCCGGGCGCCGCCGGCTGCGCAACCTCCAGGCGGTCATGTTCGGGTGGATGATGCTGGGCTTCGTCGCCTTCGTCATGACCGACGCCTTCGGCGGGTTCCCGGCGAAGCTCGTGCCGATCGCCGCGCTGATCGGTCTCGGCTTCGGAGCCCTCGGCCTCGCCTCGGGCGCCGAGCGGACGCGGGAGGGCGAGCTGGCCGTCGAGCGGATCAAGGAGTCCCGTTCCGCCCTGGACCCGGCGAACGAGCCGTCCTACGCCGGGCTGCCGGCGCCCGACGCGCTCATGGGCGTGGCGCTGTTCGGCACGGCCGCGCTCCTGGCGCTCGACCCGGTGTTCGCCCAGACCGTGGGGCTCGGCCGGTACCTGGAGATGGCCGGGGTCGCGGCCGCCTCCGGCGGCCACTCGGGCTCCTCCTGCTCCTCGACCGCCTTGGTGTGCTCGTCCTCCGCCTGCGGAGGCGGCGGCTCGTGCGGGGGCGGGAGCGGCTGCGGCGGCGGGAGCGGGTGCGGAGGGGGCGGCGGGTGCGGAGGGGGCGGCGGCTGCGGTGGAGGGGGCTGAGATGCGGCTGGGCGTGGGGATCGGCTGGCGTCCCGAGATCGCCGGGTTCGTCGGCGCGCTGCCGGGGCTGCGCTTCACCGAGGTGATCGCCGAGTCGGTGCATCCGGCGGAGCCCGCCCCGGAGCTGCTCGCGCTGCGCGACCGCGGCGCGGCGATCGTCCCGCACGGGGTGCGGCTGTCGCTGGGCGGCGCCGAGCCCGTGGCCGCCGAGCGCGTCGCGCACCTGGCCGCCTGCGCCGAGGCGCTCGGCGCGCCGCTGGCGAGCGAGCACGTCGCGTTCGTCCGCGCGGGCGGCGTCGAGGCCGGGCACCTGCTGCCGGTGCCGCGCACCCGGGCCGCGCTGGACGCGCTGACCGCCAACATCCGCCGGACGCAGGCGGAGCTGCCCGTCCCGCTGGCCGTCGAGCCCATCGCCGCCCTCTTCGACTGGCCGGACGCCGAGTACTCCGAGGCCGACTTCCTCACCGAGCTGCTGGAGCGCACCGGCGCACTCCTGCTGCTGGACGTCGCCAACGTGTACGCCAACGCGCGCAACCGCGGCGAGGACCCCGCGGACCTCCTCGACCGCCTCCCGCTGGACCGCGTCGCCTACTGCCACGTCGCGGGCGGCTCGGAGGAGGGCGGGCGGTACCACGACACGCACGCCGCCGCCGTTCCCGCCGAGGTGCTGGAGCTGGTCGCGGAGCTGTGCGCGCGGCGCCGCCCGCCCGGCCTCTTGCTGGAGCGCGACGGCCGCTACCCGCCCGCCGCGGAGCTGCGCGCCGAGCTCGACGCCGTCGCCGCCGCCTCCGGACTGGAGCCCGTCACATGAGCGGATCCGACATGAGCGGATCCGACATGAGCGGATCCGACATGAGCGGATCCGACATGAGCGGATCCGACGCCGGGCTGGCGGCGGCGCAGGAGGCGCTCGTCCGGGCCATGACGGCGGGCGGGCCGATGCCGGAGGGGTTCGACGCCGACGCGGTGCGGGCCGCCGCGCACGGGATCCTGCTGAAGCGGGCGGGCGAGGTCGCCCGCGCATGGCCGGCCCTGTCCGCCTCGTACGGGACGTCCTGGAAGGCGGTCTTCGCGGCGTGGGCCGCCGAGCGCCCGACGCGCGGCTCCTTCCGGGACGGCTGGGACTTCGCGCGCGCGAACCGGGACCGTCTCGCGGGCGACGCGGCGCGGGAACTCGCGCTGGCGGAGGTGCGGTGGTCCTATGACGGGCAGGCCCCGCCGCGCCCGCGCGGGGTCGCGGCGCGGCGCGTGACCGGGGGAGTGGCGGCGGCCTTCCGCGGCCGGGTCCGCGTCTTCGGCCGGGACCCGTCCGGCTGAGGGCGCCGTCGCCGCGAACGAAGTGCCGCGGGGCCCTGGCACGGGCTATGGTCTAGACCATTGGCGGCGCGCCGGGGCATCCGGCGGAGGCCTGCGCCGCCGCGTGCGACGACTAGGCTGAGAACGTGGACCGAGGGAGGAGCCCGGTGGCGGGAGAAGGTGACGGCATGCGCGTCGGAGTGCTGACCGGAGGCGGAGACTGCCCCGGCCTGAACGCGGTGATCCGCGCGGTCGTCCGCAAGGGCGTCCAGGTCTACGGCTACGAGTTCGTCGGGTTCCGGGCCGGCTGGCGCGGGCCCCTCGAAGGCGACACCGTGGCCCTCGACGTCCAGGCCGTGCGCGGGATCCTGCCGCGCGGCGGGACGATCCTCGGCTCGTCGCGGACCAACCCGGTCAAGGTCGAGGGCGGCGTCGAGCGGATCAAGGACAACCTCGCGGGCCTCGGCGTGGACGCGCTGATCGCCATCGGCGGCGAGGACACCCTCGGCGTCGCGCGCGAGCTGTACGCCAACGGGGTCAACGTCGTCGGCGTCCCGAAGACGATCGACAACGACCTGAACGCGACCGACTACACCTTCGGGTTCGACACCGCGGTGAACATCGGCATGGAGGCCGTCGACCGGCTGCACACCACCGCCGAGAGCCACCACCGCGCGCTGATCTGCGAGGTCATGGGCCGGCACGCGGGCTGGATCGCGCTGCACGTCGGCATGGCCGCCGGCGCCAACGTCATCCTCATCCCCGAGCGGCCCTTCGACATCGAGAAGGTCTGCCAGTACGTGGAGAGCCGGTTCAAGACCCGCTACGCCCCGATCATCGTGGTGTCGGAGGGCGCGCACCCCATCGACGGGCAGATGCAGCTGCAGACCGGTGAGCGGGACGCGTTCGGGCACGTCCGGCTCGGCGGCATCGGGCAGGCCCTCGCCGACGAGATCGAGAAGCGCACCGGCAAGGAGGCCCGCGCCACCGTGCTCGGGCACATCCAGCGCGGCGGCACCCCCACCGCGTTCGACCGCGTCCTCGCCACCCGCTTCGGCCTCCAGGCGATCGACGCCGTCAAGGACGGCGACTACGGCAAGATGGTCGCCCTCCAGGGCACCGACATCATCCGCGTCGGCCTCGACGAGGCGACGAAGGAGCTCAAGACCGTCCCGCTGGAGCGCTACTCCGAGGCCGAGGTCTTCTTCGGCTGATCGTCCCGCCCGGGCGGGAACAGGGAATGCGGGTCGCGGTGTTGGCCTCTCTGGGCCACACTGGAGGTCCCCTCTTTACCCTGTTCCCGCCAGGAGGATCACGCATGACCACGCTCGACACCGCGCCCGGCACCGCGGCGGCGGACGTCCGGGAGCAGTCGCCGGTCGACGGTGAGCCGTGCGTGCTGCTCAAACTGGGCGAGATCGTCCTCAAGGGCAAGAACCGCGAGCAGTTCGAGCGCCGCCTCGCCGACAACGTGCGCACCGCCGTCCGGCCGATCGCCCGGGTGGACGTCGTCCGCCGGCACGGCGTCTTCATCGTCCGCAAACACGATGCCGACCTGGCCACCATGGAGCGGGTCGCGCAGCGGATCACCGACGTCATGGGCATCGTCTGGGCGCACCGCGCCTGGCGGGTCGGCAAGGACCTCGCCAGCGTCGAGCGCGCCGCCCTGGAGCTCATGGACGGGCGGACCGGCACGTTCGCCGTCCGGTCCCGGCGCCGCGACAAGCGGTTCCCGATGACCTCCACCGAGCTCGACCGGCACATCGGCACGCTCGTCACCGCCCGCTACGGCCAGCCCGTCCGGCTCAAGAACCCCGACCACACCCTGTCGATCGAGGTCGACCGCGACGAGGTGTTCGTCTACTCCGGCGGCCTCGCCGGGCAGGGCGGCCTGCCCGTCGGGATGAGCGGCCGCGGCCTCGTGCTGATGTCGGGCGGCATCGACTCGCCCGTCGCCGCGTACCGGATGATGCGCCGCGGCCTGCGCGTCGACTACCTGCACTTCTCCGGGATGCCGTTCACCGGCCCCGAGTCGATCTACAAGGCGTACGCGCTGGTCCGCGAGCTGGACAAGTTCCAGACCGGGTCCCGGCTGTTCGTCGTGCCGTTCGGCAAGGCGCAGCAGCAGATCAAGTCGTCCGGCGCCGACCGGCTCGCGGTGATCGCGCAGCGGCGGCTGATGCTGCGCACCGGGGAGGTCCTCGCCCGGCGGCTGCGCGGCTCCGCGCTGATCACCGGCGACGCGCTCGGGCAGGTGTCCAGCCAGACCCTCGCCAACATCACCGCGCTGGACGACGCCGTCGAGCTGCCCATCCTGCGGCCCCTCGTCGGCATGGACAAGGTCGAGATCATGGACCAGGCGCGCCGCATCCGCACCCTGACGATCTCCGAGCTGCCCGACGAGGACTGCTGCACCCTGCTCGCGCCCCGCCGCGCCGAGACCCGGGCCAAGATCGACGACCTGCGGCAGATCGAGAAGCGCCTCGACGTCGGCGAGCTCGCCGACCAGCTCGCCGCGTCCGTCCAGGAGCACCGGCCCGCCTACGGCGACCCGGCCGTCTGACCCGCCCGCCCGGCGTCCGAGGCCCGCGGCTAGCGGGCGTCGAAGTCCGTCGGGCGGGGCGGCTCGGGCCCGTCCGGGCCCATCAGGGTGATCCGCTCGATGCGGACGATGCGGAAGCGGCGGCCCGCGACGGCGATGCCGTTGCGGCGGCTGTCGTCCTCCAGCAGCTCCGCGGCCTCGGCGAACCGGGCGACGTCGTCCTCGGCGGGGCTCTCCACCGCGGGCACCACGTGCCTGAAGTAGGTGGCCAGCGAGTCGCGGGCCTGCTGCGGCGCGTCGTACAGGCGCCCCACGGGCCGCCAGCGCCGCTCGCCGCGCTCGGCGACCGTGAACGCGGGCGCCAGCGCGACCGGGGTGAGGAACGCGCCGGACGGCTCGTTCCCCCTGGCCGCCGCGGCGTCCAGCACCTGGCACAGCAGCTCGGCGGTCGCGAGGTCGGACGCCGGGCCGTCGTCGGGCAGCAGCTCGTGCGGCCGGACGGGCGGGACGCGGCCGCACGACGGCAGCGGATCCAGGTCGGTCGGGCGGGGCGGCTCGGGCCCGTCCGGCCCGGTGCGGGCCAGCTGCTCGATCCGCGCGATGCGGAACCGCCGCCCGCCCGCGGTCACCTCGTCGGCCGGCTCGCGCCGCAGCGTCCGGGCCGCGGCCGCCAGGTCGCGCGCCCGGGCTCCGTAGTCCGCCGCGGCGCGGTCCTCCAGGTGGTCGGCGAGGATCTCGCGCGCGCCCTGCGGCAGCGGGTCGAACGGGCACACGACCTGCCAGCCGCCCGGAACCCGCTCGGCGGCGGTGAACACGGCGCCGAGGGCCACGAGCTCCGGGTAGGCGGCCAGGGCGCGGCGCGCGTCCGCCAGCAGCACGGCGGCGACCGGATCGACGCCGTCCAGGTTCTCCGGGAAGAGCCGCCCCCCGGCGTCACCATCTCCCGTCGTCATGCCGGTCATCATCCTCGCCGCGCCGTGCCCGGCCAATGGTTCAGACCAATTCGTTACCGCCCTGTGCGCCTTCCCCGCGGCCCCGTGCGCCGTCGCCGGAGCCGCGCCGGCGGACGGGCGCCACGAGGACCACCAGGCTCGCCGCCAGCAGCGCGAGGCCGCCGAGCGCCGGGCCGCCGAGCCGCTCGCCCAGCAGCACCGTGCCGAGCGCCGCCGCCACCGCCGGCTCCGCGAGCGTCAGCGTCGTCGCCGTCGTCGCCGGCGTGGTGCGCAGGCCCCGGGCGAACAGCAGGTAGCCGCCGCCCGTGGTGATCACGCCGAGGTAGAGCGCGATGAGCGCGCCGCTCCCGGTGAGCAGCCAGCCCGTCGGCCCGGCGAGCAGCACGGGGACCAGCGGAAGGGCCGCCGCGCCGAACAGCGCCGCGGCGACGGCCCGGTCCTCCTCGCCCCGGGTGATGAGGACGGACGCCACCGTCGCGTACACCGCGTACGACAGCCCGGACAGCAGGGCCAGCCCGATGCCGAGCGGCTCCGCGCCCGCGTCCCGGCCGCCGCCGACGAGCAGCGCGCAGCCCGCGACGGCCCCCGCCGTGGCGAGCGCCCACCGTCCGGTGGGCGCGGCGCCGCGCGCCAGCAGCCCGATCACGCCGGCGAACACCGGCGCGCTGCCGATCGTGACGACGGTGCCGACCGCGACGCCCGTGCGCCCGGCGGCGACGAAGAACGCCGTCTGGTAGACGGTGACGGCGGCCGCTCCGAGGGCCACGAGCGGCAGGTTGCGGCGGTCCGTCAGCAGGCGGCGCAGCCCCGCGCCGCGGCGCGTGCACGCGGCGAGGGCCAGCAGGACGAGCCCGCCGATGATGATGCGGATCGCGGCGACCGAGTACGGGGACGCGCCGTCCGCGAACGTGCGGACGGTGCCGGTCGTCCCCCACAGGGACGCCGCGAGCAGGACGTCGGCGCCGCCGCGCCGGGCACTGGACCGAGAGGGCTTTTCGGACGCGCGCCGAAGAGAGGTGTTCTGTGACACGGGAGAAGGGCTCCTGGGCTCGAATCGGAAGGGAGGATCCGGATTCGGGGCGCAGGACGGCGCGGCCGGGGCGCGTGGTCGCGCCGGGCCGTGTCGTGATCAGCAGGAATGCGGTCGCCGCGCCCCGTCAGGAGCGCGGCGGTCCGCAATCAGGTGCCCAGTAAGCCATGGTTCAGGACGATACCCGCTCGGCGTCCCCGCCGGACGGCCGGGCGGGGCGGGCGGATCAGGCGGGCACGGCGTCGGGGTCCTCGCTCCTGGTGAGGGAGCGGCCGACGATCGGGGGCAGGTCGCGGACGAGCTTGGCGAGCTCGCGCAGGTCGCCGTCGACCAGGGCCTGCGGGCCGTCGCACAGGGCGGTCTCCGGGTGCGGGTGCACGTCGATGATCACACCGTCGGCGCCGATCGCGATCGCCGCGCGGGTCAGCGGCAGGACCAGGTCGCGGCTGCCGCCCGAGTGCGACGGGTCCACGATGACCGGCAGGTGGGAGAGGCGCTGCGCCACCGGCACCGCGGAGATGTCGAGGGTGTTGCGGGTCGCCCGCTCGAACGTGCGGATGCCCCGCTCGCAGAGCACGATGTCGAGGTTGCCGCGCTGCGCGACGTACTCGGCGGCCATCAGCCACTCCTCGATCGTCCCGTTCATGCCGCGCTTCAGCATGACCGGCTTGCCCGACTCGCCGGCGGCCTGCAGGAGCGCGAAGTTCTGCGCGTTGCGGGTGCCGATCTGCAGCATGTCGGCGTAGGAGGCGACGAGCTCGACGTCGGCGGCGTCCACGACCTCGGTGACGATCGGCATGCCGGTCTCCTCGCGCACGTCCGCGAGGATGCGCAGCCCGGCCTCGCCGAGGCCCTGGAACGCGTACGGCGACGTGCGCGGCTTGAACGCGCCGCCGCGCAGCAGCGTCGCGCCCGCGGCCTGCGCCATCTGCGCCGCGCCGAGGGTCTGCTCGGGGGTCTCCACCGCGCACGGGCCGGCGATCAGCGTCATGGTGCCGGGGCCGATCGGCACCCCGCCGACCCGGACGACCGTCCGCTCGGCGTGGTTCTCACGGCTCACCAGCTTGTAGGGCGCCGAGATGCGGATGACGTCGCTGACGCCGCGCATCGCGCGCAGGTTCAGCGAGCCGAACTGCTGGACGTCGCCCACCAGCCCGACGATGGTCCGCTCCACTCCGCGGCTGACGAAGGCGTCGCCTCCTGCCGTCTCGACCAGTGAGACGACGGCTCTGACGTCCGCTTCGCTGGCCTCCGGGGCCATGACGACGACCATGGGTTGCTGCCTCTCGTTCATGCCCCGGGAGGCCGGCCGGTCCCCGGAACGACGAAAGCCCCGGGCCGGCCGGCCCGGGGCTTTCGCCTTCGTGGTCTGTCAGCGCAGCGTCTGGCAGACCAGCCGTCCGGGCTGGTCGGGCCAAAAGAAATACACGACGTTGCGCACGGGGAAAGCGTAGCCGATGTCGGGACCCGCGGCCCCCCGCGGACCCCGGATATGGCTCAGCTCACTCCGGATGGCAGGATGGCCGCGTCATGACCCACCCCGAACAGCCCGCGCCGCAGCCGGGCGAACTGCCGCCCGGGCAGTACGTCCCCCGGGGCTGGCCCGTCCTGCACTACGGCCCCGTCCCGAAGTTCCGTCCCAAGGACTGGGATTTCCGGGTCTTCGGCGCCACCGAGTCGGGGGAGCAGCACCGCTGGACCTGGGACGAGTTCGACGCGCTGCCGAAGGCCGCCTCGGTCGCCGACTTCCACTGCGTCACCAAGTTCACCATCCCGGACAACGAGTGGCGGGGCGTCCCCGGCACGGCGATCATCGAGCTGGCGCCGCCCGCGCCGGACGTCACGCACGTCATGGTCTGGGCCGAGTACGGCTACAGCGCCAACATCCGGATGAGCGACTTCCTCGCCGACGGGACGATGTTCGCCACCCACCGCGACGGCGAGCGCCTCACCCCGGACCACGGCTTCCCCGTCCGCATCGTCATCCCGCACCTGTACGCGTGGAAGAGCGTGAAATGGGTCCGGGGCGTGGAGTACCTGGTGAAGGACCGCCGGGGCTTCTGGGAGGAGCGCGGGTACCACAACGTCGCCGACCCGTGGCGGGAGCAGCGCTACTCGTACCAGGAGGACGAGGGCGAGTCGCCCCCGCTGTGATCGGACCCGCGCGATTGGTCCGCCGGTGCGGGACTTCCGGTCGGCCGAACGTGTCCCATTCGAGACCTCGGTAAATCGGCAACAGGCGCACCCGCGGCGATGATAGCCATTACCGTAAGTTTCCATGGACCTACCGTCCGTCACAGATGTCGTGGTGTACGCCGCGGCAGCCGGGGCCAGCGGGGTCTGGGCGCCGCGCCGGTGGTGCCTCCTGCCGCGGCGCGGGCACGCCGATCCGGCGGAGGCGGCCGCCCTCGCCGCCCTGCACCTGATCGCGCACGCCGCGCCCCCGCTGCGGGCCGGGCTCACCGGCGACGCGGCGCGCAGGGCGACCCGGCTGCTGCGCTCGCTGCTCGGCGCCGAGGCGGTCGCGATCGTCGCGGTGCGCCCGCCCGGCGACCCGGACGGCGCCGACGCCCCCGACGCCCCCAAGGACCCCGACGGCCCCGGTGACGACGCCTCCGCCGCGCCGCGGCTGCTGGCCTGGGAGGGCGCGGGCCGCGGCGCCCACGCGGGCGAGGCCGTCGCGCACGCGCTGCCCGTCCTGACCTCCGGCAGGCCCCGGGTCGTCACGCCGGAGCCGCTCGCCTGCGGCGACCCCCAGTGCGGCGTCCAGGTGGCGATGATCGCCCCCCTCGCCGTCGAGGGCCGCGTCGAGGGCACGCTGAGCGCGTACTGGCCGAGCCCGTCCACCGCGCGGGTCCGCGCGGTGGGGGAGGCGGCCCGGCTCGTCACCGGGCAGCTCGAACTGGCCGGGCTCGACTCGGTCCGCGTCCGCCTCGCCGAGGCCGAGCTGCGCGCGCTGCGCGCGCAGATCTCGCCGCACTTCGTCTACAACTCGCTGACCACGATCGCCTCGTTCGTCCGCACCGACCCCGAGCGGGCCCGCGGCCTGCTGCTGGACTTCGCCGACTTCGCCCGCTACTCGTTCCGCAACCCGCGCGACTTCACCACGCTCGCCGACGAGCTGCGCTCGATCGACCGCTACCTGCTTCTGGAGCGCGCCAGATTCGGCGAGCGGCTCCAGTGCAACGTCGAGGTCGCGCCCGAGGTGCTGCCGGTCGCCGTCCCGTTCCTCGCGCTCCAGCCGCTCGTCGAGAACGCCGTCCGGCACGGCATGGCCGGGGGCCGCCGCGCGTTCCACATCTCCATCGTGGCCCGCGACTCGGGCGCCGAGGCCGCGATCAGCGTCGAGGACGACGGGATCGGCATGGACCCCGAGCGGCTCGAAGAGATCCTCTCGGCGCCCCTCGGCCGGCCCGGGCCCACCGGCTGGGGGAGCGTCGCCACCCACGACCGGCCGGAGAGCGGTCCCGGCATCGGCCTCGCGAACGTCGACGCGCGCATGCGCCAGGTCTACGGGGACGAGTACGGCCTCACCGTCGAGACAGCGCTCGGCGCCGGAACCAAGGTCAAATTGCGCGTCCCGAAGTACCGTCCGGGCGTCTTTCCCGACTGAGGGGCGATCCGGGCGACACGCCACTCACTTTTCGGAACCGATTGCGGACAGACGGTAATCGCGGCAAAGTCGCCCTCATGCTGCACGTCCTCGCCGTCGACGATGAACGCCCGGCCCTGGAGGAGCTGACCTACCTGCTCAGCAAGGACCCGCGGATCGGGCGGGTCACCGGGGCCGCGGACGCCTCGGCCGCGCTCCGCGACCTGAGCCGGATGCTCGTCGAGGGCGAGCGCCTCGACGCCGTGTTCCTCGACATCCGCATGCCGGGCCTCGACGGGCTCGACTTCACCCGGCTGCTGACCGGGTTCGCCGCGCCCCCGCACGTGGTGTTCGTGACCGCGCACGACGACTGCGCCGTGACCGCCTACGAGCTCGGCGCGCTCGACTACCTGCTGAAGCCCGTCCGGCCGGAGCGGCTGGCCGAGTCCGTCCGGCGCGTGGCGGCGGCCGCGCGCCGGCCGTCGCCGCCCGCAGGGGAGACCTCCCCCGACCCCGACGACGAGATGATCCCCGTCGAGCTCGGCGGGCGGACGCGGCTGGTGTCCCGCCGGGCCGTGACCCACGTCGAGGCGAAGGGCGACTACGTGCGGCTGCACACCGCCGACGGCGGCTACCTGGTCCGCATGCCGCTGTCGGCGCTCTCCAAGCGGTGGGAGGGCGCGGGGTTCATCCGGATCCACCGCAGCACCCTCGTCGCGGCCGCGCACATCACCGAGCTGCGCTTCGACGGCGGCCGTGCCGCCGTCCAGATCGGGGACGAGCTGCTGCAGGTCAGCCGCCGCCACACCCGCGAGGTCCGGGACCTGCTCGTCCGCAAGTTCCACCAGCCGGACGAGGGCGCCGGAGACCCGGGGGAGGCCCGCGATGACCGATGAACGCCGCGACACGACGGCGGGCGCGGCGGCCGTCCGCTCCCGTGCGCTGCCGAGCGGTGCACTGCCGGGCGGTGCGACGCCGGGCGCCGCCCAGACCGCCGAGGCCGCGGCGCCCGCGCCGGGCCCGGCCGATCCCGACCCGCCCGATACCGACCCGTCCCCGCTCGTCTGCGGTCCCCCGATCGGACCCGCCGAGGCCCGCCGGCTCATCCGCGCCCAGCTGCGCACCGCCCTCGGCACCGGCGCGCTCGTCATGACCGTGGTGACGGCGCTCCCGGCGCTGATGGCGATCGTCCCGGCGGTGGCGCGGGCCCGCGTGCACGGCGTCCCGCTGCCCTGGCTCGTCCTGGCCTTCGGCATCCAGCCGATCTGGGTCGCCGCGTCGTTCCGCCAGCTCGGCCGCGCCGAGCGCGCCGAACGCGACCTCACGAGACCGGCGGAGAGACGATGACCGCCGTGGCGGTGGCGGCGGCGCTTCTGGCGCTGCTGGTGGCGACCGCCGCGTTCGGCGCCTGCGACCGCCGCTCCGCCTGCACCGCCTCCGACCTCCTGGTCGCCTCCCGGGGCGTCACCCCCTGGCGGAACGCCTCGGCGATCAGCGGCGAGTACCTCTCCGCCGCCGCGTTCCTCGGCACCGCCGGGCTGGTGCTCGCCTACGGCGCCGACATGCTGTGGCTGCCGGTCGCGGCGACCGCCGGGCACGTCCTGCTCCTGGCGTTCGTCACCGCCCCGCTGCGCCGCTCCGGCGCCTACACCGTCTCCGACTTCGCCGAGTGGCGGCTCGGCTCCCCGGCCGTGCGGCGCATCGTCACCTGCTGCGTCTGCTTCATCGGCTGGTTCTACCTGCTGCCGCAGTTCCAGGGCGCCGGCGTGACCCTGCGCGTGATGACCGGCGCCCCGGTGTGGGCGGGCTGGGCCGTCGTGGTCGCGGTCACCCTGCTGCTCGTCGCCTCCGGGGGGATGTGCAGCATCACCGCCGTCCAGAGCCTCCAGTTCTGGGTGAAACTGGTCGCCTTCGCCGTGCCCGCCGCGGCGCTGCTGGTCATGTGGCAGATGGACGGCCGCCCCGACCCCGTCGGCGGCGGGCCCGCGCGGTTCGCGCACACCACCCGGGTCCACGTGAGCACCGAGGTCGCGGTCACCGCGCCCGCCGCCGTCCTCGTCACCGCCCGGGGACCCGTGGACGGCGTCCGCCACGGCGGCGGGGCGATGACCCTCGCCGCGGGCCGGCACACCATGGGCCCCGCCGCCGAGGTGGTCTTCCCGGCCGGGGCGCCGGTGCCCCATGCCGAACGCCTGCCCGTCCAGAGCGGCGAGACCTGGGCCACGCCCTTCGGCCGCGGAGAGGAGCACGGCTTCTACCGCACGTACTCGGCGCTCCTGGGCATCCTGCTCGGCACCATGGGGCTGCCCCACGTCCTCATCCGCTTCTACACCAACCCGAGCGGAAGCACCGCCCGCCGAACCGCCGCCCTGGTCCCCGTGCTCCTCGCGCTCTTCTACGTCTTCCCGACCGTCTACGCGTCCATGGGACGCCTCTACGCGCCCGAACTGCTGATGACCGGCGACACCGACGCCACCGTCCTGCTGCTGCCCCAGCGCATCCCCGGACCGGCCGGCGCGCTCCTCACCGGTCTCATCACCCTCGGCGCCTTCGCCGCGTTCATCTCCACCTCCTGCGGCCTCGTCGTCACCATCGCCGGCACGGTCACGCAGTGCGCCCGCCGTAGCGGCGTCGCGTCCTTCCGCATCGCCACCGTGTTCGCGCTCCTCGTCCCGCTCGCCCTGCTCCCGAGGATCGGCACGCAGAGCGCCGCCGGCCTCGTCGCCCTGGCCCTCTGCGTCTCGGCGTGCTCCCTGTGCCCGCTCCTGCTGCTCGCCATCTGGTGGCGCGGCCTGACCGCGGCCGGCGCCGCCGCCGGCCTCATCGTCGGCACCGGCCTCGCCGTCGCCTCCGGCGTCCTGCACCTGTACGAGCTCCCCCTGACGGGCTGGCCCGCCGCCGCCGTGGCCGAACCCGCGGCCCTCATCGCCCCCGCCGCGTTCGCCGTCATGGTCGCGGTCTCGCTCCTGACCCGCCGCCGCGTCCCCCGCCGCGCCGACCGCGCCCTGACGAAACTGCACCTCCCCGAGGACGTGTTCGCCCGTTGAGCCCCGTTATGAACCGCTTACGGCGCCGCGCGGCCCGCCGCGCCCCCGCCCCGGACCGCTCGTCCCGCTCCACGGACCGCTCATCCGACGACTACGCTCCGTACAACTATGACTACACACCGTTCATCGAGAGGCGCGTCGTCCCGCTGTCCACAGGTGGCGAACCCCCTCTAATGTTCTCAGTGGCACCACACGTCACACCGCCCGAGGAGGGGCGGGCGGCCCCCGGCCGCGAACCCTCCCACAAGAGCAAATCCGGAGATCCGGCGACACACGCCGGATCGTGAGTCGCAGGATCCCGTACCGGGGGGGTGGGATCCCGCGACCTGTGGCTCGGGCGTCGCTGAACAGTCGGGGGGTTGTTCAGCGACGCCCGAGTCGTTTTTTATTGCTTTTTTCTCCTCCTTCGGGCCTGGCGGCCCTCCATCGTCGATAAAAGCTTGCGATCGCTGGCATCGCTCCGGCTCGCCTGGCGGCTCGCTGCGCGATCAGATTCTTGCTTCGCTTGAATCTGCCTTCGGACGCGATCGCGACCGTCAGGTTGTCGCGGGGTTGCTGTGGTGGCTGAGGTTGTCGCAGTAGCGGGTGCGGGTCGGCTTGAAGGGCTCGCCTGGCGGCTCGCTACGTGTCAGTTTCTTGCAGGCTCGAAACGTCCTTCGGACGCGATCGCGGCCCAGCGCCAGCGCCAGCGTCCGTGGGCCCTTATGGCGACGGAGGGCGTGACGTCAGGGGGCGTCTCTTAGGCGCTTCAGGGTTTTGATGTCTTCTGCGTGGGGGGCGGGGGCTCGGCCTGGGGTCTCGATGATGAAGGGGACGCCGGCCGTGGCGGGGTGGCGGAAGAGGTCGGCGAAGGGGGACTCGCCTATCCGGCCGGCGCCGATGTTCTCGTGGCGGTCCTTGGCCGAGGCGCAGGCGTCCTTGGAGTCGTTGGCGTGGACCAGCTTCAGGCGGCCCTCGCCCACTGCGGCGACCAGGGCGTCGAGGGTGTCCTTGGCGCCGCCCGGGGCCGCCAGGTCGTGGCCGGCGGCGAAGGCGTGGCAGGTGTCGAAGCAGACGCCGAGCTTCGGGTGGTGGTCGAGGCGCTCGAAGAACGGGGCCAGTTCCTGGACCTTGGCGCAGAGCATGTTGTTCTGGCCCGCCATGGGCTCCAGAAGGAGGTCGGGGCCGTCCTCGGGGATCTCGTCGAGGAGCGGGAGGACGTGCTCTCGGACCTGGGCCATGGCTTCGTCGTAGGTCCGGGTGACGGCGGAGCCGGTGTGGACCACGACGCCGCGGGCGCCGATGGCGTGGCCCCGGGTCAGGGAGTGGCGGACGGCCGCGAGCGACTTCTCGAGCGTCTCCGGGGTGGGGGAGCCGAGGTTGACCAGGTACGGGGTGTGGACGTAGACGGGGATGCCCTCGTCCCGGAGCCTGGCGTCCTCGGCGGGCTTGCCCTCGGGGAGGGCCCAGCCGCGAGGGTTGGAGACGAAGACCTGGACCGCCTCGGCGCCGATCTCGGCGGCGTACTTCAGGCCGCCGGTGGCGAGGCCGCCGGACACGGGAACGTGGGCCCCGACGGGGCTGATGGGTGAGGTCATGGCCCGTTCAGACTAGCCGGTCAGGGGCCCCGGACGATCGTGACGGTGGAGCCGCGCGGGGCCTCGCCGCTGCTGGGCGACTGGAAGCGGACGACGTTGCCGCCGAAGCCCGTCACGTTGACCTGGAAGCCGGAGTCCTCCAGCGCCTTCTTGGCCTCGTTGACCCGGCGGCCGGTCAGGTCGGGGACGGGGACGTTCTGGTTGCCGTCGCCGTCGTCGCAGCCGAACTGGAACGGGCCCGCGTCGACGATGCAGTCGCGCTTGTTGACGACGATGGTGACCTTGTCGCCGCGGGAGACGCCGGTGCCCTCGGACGGGTCCTGGCTGACCACCGTGTCGGGGTCCTTGCCGTTCACCTGCTTCTTCTGGACGGTGACGTCCAGGCCCATGGAGCGCAGCTGGTTGGCGGCGGAGTCGCCGTTCTGGCCGAGGAGGCCGGGCATCGACATGCCCGTGGAGACGACGATGGAGACGGGCACGTCGGGGGACTGCTTCTCGCCGGCGTCCGGGTCGGTGCTGATGACGTCGCCCTTGGAGACGGTCTGCGAGGGGGTGCTGCTCGTCCGGCCGACGGTGAAGCCCTTGTCCTCCAGGGTCTTCTTGGCGTCGGCGAGGGACTTGCCTCCGACGTCGGGGACCTCGCGGGGCGTGATGCCCCGGGACGGGGTGAGGGTGACCGTCTGGCCCTTGGCGACGCGGGCCCCGGCGGGCGGGTCGGACTTGGCGACGCCGCCCTTGTGGACGCGGTCGCTGTAGACCGCCTTGGCGGTGCGCACGTCCATGCCGTCGGACTCCAGCTGGTCGCGGGCCTCGGCGACCTTCATCCCGATGATCGAGGAGGGGACGTGCTCGTACTGGCCGGACGTCTGGTACCACACGGCCCAGCCGAGGATGACCGCCGCGACCAGGCCGATGGCGATCAGGACGTAGCGGCCGGTCAGCGCGCCGAGGGCGCGGTCGGTCCTCGTGGGGCGGACGTCGTGCCGGGGGGCCAGGGTCTCGGCGTCCATGACGGCGGTGCGGCCGTGGGCGGGCGGGGCCTCCAGGACGCTCGTCGCGTTGCGGGACGCCTCCTCGACGCGGCGGTCGAAATCGCGGGGGAGGCCGCCGAACACCTCGGCGACCTCGGCCAGGTACTGGTTCGCGTCCTGCGGGCGGCGCGCCGGGTCGTGGCTCGTGGCGTCGGTGACCAGGGCGTCCACCCGCGGGGGGATGCCGGGGACGACGCTGGAGGGCGGCGGCACCGTCTCGTTCACGTGCTTGTAGGCCACGGCGAGGGGGGTGTCGCCCTGGTGCGGCAGCCGCCCGGTCATCAGCTCGAACAGCATGATCCCGGCGGCGTAGACGTCGGAGCGGAAGTCGGCGTTGCCGGACAGCACCTGCTCGGGCGCCAGGTAGCCGACCGTTCCGATGATCATGCCGGTCTTGGTCATCTTGCTGGCGGTCTCGGCCCGCGCGAGGCCGAAGTCGGCGACCTTGACCTGGCCGTCCTCGGTGATCAGCACGTTCTCGGGCTTGACGTCGCGGTGCACGAGCCCGGCCCGGTGCGCGGCGCCGAGCGCGGCCAGCACCGGCTGCATGATCTCCAGGGCGGCGCGGGGGCCGAGCCTCCCGAGGGAGTTCAGCGCGTCGCGCAGGGTGCGGCCGGCGACGTACTCCATCACCAGGAAGACGTGCTCGCCGTCGGTGCGCTGGTCGTAGACGGCGACGACGTTCGGGTGGGACAGCGCCGCGGCGGCCTTGGCCTCGCCGATGAAGCGGGCGACGAAGTCCTCGTCCGAGGCGAGTCCGGCGTGCATCACCTTGATCGCGATGACCCGGTCGAGCCTGAGGTCGCGCGCGAGGTAGACCGTGGCCATTCCGCCGCGCGCGATACGGGACTCAATGCGGTACCGCCCGTCGAGCACCCGCCCGACGAGTGGATCAGCAACCGTCGCGTCCATCGGTGCGAGTTTACGGGCGAATCCGCGTGGATCTCATCCGTCGCGAGTATGAGCATCGATGAGCCCGGAGGGTGACGCCCCCGGGGCGCCCGGTTCCGGTGTGACGGGCGGGACGCGGCGGCGCAGCGACCGCGTGCTGCGGGAGACGGCCACGCCGGCGAGGCACAGCAGGCCGCCGCCGAGGGTGACCGGGCCGGGGACCTCGTCGAGGAACAGCCACGACATCAGCACCACCAGGGCGGGCGCGGCGTAGGTGGTGGCGCCCATCTTCCCGGCGGTCGTGCGGGCGAGGGCGTATCCCCAGGTCGTGAAGGCGACCGCGGTCGGGAAGACGCCCAGGTAGACCATGTTGAGGGTGGCGCCCGCGGGGGCGTGCGCGGCCTGCGAGACGAGCTGCCCGGAGAACGGCAGGCAGGCGAGCGCGCCGATCGCGCAGGCGAACGTGGTGAACTGCAGCGCCGACGCGTGCCTCAGCGCGGGCTTCTGGGCGACGACGCCCGCCGCGTAGGTGACGGCGGCGGCCAGGCAGAGCAGCACCCCGCCGACGGACGCGCGGCCGTCGCCGGACATCGACAGCCCGACGACGGCGGCGCCGGTGAACGACACGGCCATGCCGAGCAGCAGCCGGGACGACAGGCCCTCCTTCAGCAGCCAGCCGCCGAGGAGCGCGATGAGGATCGGCCCGATGTTGACGACGAGGGCGGCGGTGCCGGCGTCCACCAGCTGCTCGCCCCAGTTCAGGACGACCATGTAGGCGCCGAACCACAGGAGGCCGGCGGTGACGATGCCGGGCCAGGCGGCCTTGGGCGGCAGGCCCTCGCGCCGGACGAGCCAGATCACTCCCAGCACGACCGTCCCGGACAGGAGGCGGCCGAGGGCGAGGGCGCCGGGGCTGTACTCGTCGCCCGCGCTGCGGATGGCGACGAAGGCCGAGGCCCAGAAGACCACCGTGACCGTCGCCGCCGCCACCGCGAGCTTGTTCGCGCGTGCACCGCTGTTCTGCTGCATGTCACGCACCTTAGGGAGGGGACGCTTCCATCGACACCGAAGCGATGTGTGCGGTTGCGCCCCGGTGTGTCCAGTCTGGTGGCGCGCGAATGTGCAGGTCCAGCGAGTATTTCTACATGTGTGGCTTTAGCTCCGCTACGAAGTCGCGAGCCCGTCGAACGGGGAGGACGCCTGGGCGTAGCGGCGCTTGGGGATGCGCCCGGCGAGCCGCGCGAGCCGCCCGCCCTCGACCGCGTGCCGCATCGCGGCGGCCATCCGCGCCGGGGACTGCGCACGGGTGACGGCCGTCGCGAGGAGCACGGCGTCGCAGCCGAGCTCCATGGCCAGGGCCGCGTCCGACGCCGTGCCGAGCCCCGCGTCCAGGATCACCGGGACGGTCGCGCGCTCCACGATCAGCTCGATGTTGTGCGGGTTGCGGATGCCGAGCCCCGACCCGATCGGCGAGCCGAGCGGCATCACGGCCGCGCAGCCGATCTGCTCCAGACGGTGCGCGAGGACCGGGTCGTCGCTGGTGTAGGGCAGGACGACGAAGCCGTCGTCGACGAGTTGCTCGGCGGCCTCGACCAGTTCGATCGGGTCGGGCAGCAGCGTGCGCTCGTCGGCGATCACCTCCAGCTTGACCCAGTTCGTCCCGAGCGCCTCCCGGGCGAGCTTGGCCGTCAGGACGGCCTCGCCCGCGGTGAAGCAGCCCGCCGTGTTGGGCAGCACCCGGATGCCGCACTCGGTCAGCACGTCCAGCACCGAGCCGCGCGCGGACGGGTCCACCCTGCGCATCGCGACCGTGGTGAGCTCCGTCCCGGACGCGGTCAGCGCCTCGCGCAGCACCGCCATGCTCGGCGCCCCGCCCGTCCCCATGATCAGCCGCGAGCCCAGCTCCTCGCCCGCGATGACCAGCCCGTCGGTGTCCTTCATCCTCATCCTCCCTGGACGGCGGTCAGCACTTCGACGCGGTCGGCGTCCCGCAGGGGCGTGGCCGCCCACTCCGCGCGCCGGACGACCTCGTCGTTCAGCGCCGCGGCCACGCCCGTCGCGGCCGCGGTGACGGACGCGACGACCTCGGCCACGCTCGCGCCGTCGGGCAGCTCGCGCGGCTCACCGTTGACGATCACCTTCATGCGCTCACCTCGGGGGAGAAGCGGTCGGGGGCGAACGGCCCGGCGACCTCGGGGACGGGCCCGTCCAGCAGCATCGCGGACAGGATGTCGGCGCTCACGGGCGTGAGCAGGATGCCGTTGCGGAAGTGCCCGGTGCCCACCAGCAGGCCGGGCAGCGCGGTCGGCCCCATCACGGGCGCGTTGTCGGGCGAGCCGGGCCGCAGCCCGGCGGTGACCTCCGCGAACTCCAGCTCGGTGATGCCGGGGAGCAGCTCGCGGGCGTCGCGCAGCAGCTCCCACAGCCCGCCGGCGGTGACCCGCGTGTCGAAGCCCAGCTCCTCCTGCGTGGCGCCGACGACGATCTCTCCGTCGGCGCGCGGCACCAGGTAGACCGACGATCCCCGGACGAGGCCGCGGGTCGGCCGCCGCAGGAACGGCGCGCGGGTGCGCAGCCGGAGCACCTGGCCCTTGACCGGGCGGACGGGTGGAACGGTCCCGGGAGGCAGGCCGCCGAGGTCGCCCGACCACGGCCCGGCGGCCAGCAGCACCCGGTCCGCGGGGATCACGGTGCCGTCGTCCAGCCCCACGCCGGCGGCGGCGTCGCTCTCGACGACGACCCGTTCGGCCCGCCGCCGGACGAGCCGGACGCCCAGCCGCTCGCACGCCGCCAGCAGCGCCGGGGCGAGCCTGCGGGGGTCGACCGAGCCGTCCTCGGGGGCGAGCAGGCCGCCGCGCACGCCGGGCGCGAGCATCGGCTCCAGCCGCCGGCACTCGCGGCCGGTGAGCGCCTCGGCGGCGATGCCCAGGCTCTCCTGGAACCGGCGCAGGTCGTCCAGGTGCCGCAGGTCGTCGGAGTCGAACGCGACCTCGACGATCCCGTCGGTGCGGTAGCCGGTCTCCAGGCCGGTCAGCTCCTCCAGCTCGGCGACGAACGCGCCGTACCGGTCGCGGGAGGCGAGGCCGAGCCGCAGCAGCGGCTCCTCGCCGTAGCTCAGCTCGCTGACCGGGGTGAGCATGCCCGCCGCCACGGAGGAGGCCCCGGAGGCGGGCGCGGGGTCGACGAGGGTGACGGCGGCGCCGCCGGCGGCGGTGCGCCAGGCGGTGGCGAGGCCGATCACCCCGGCGCCGATGATGACGATCTGCATGCGCGCTCCCTTCGCCGGCATGATCCGGATCAGGTCGTGGCGGTCGGCGGCCCGTTCAGCCGCCCTCTCAGCCCGGTCGCACCGGACTCCCGCGCTCTGTGCTGTTCTGCTGTGCCGTTCCGCTGCCCCCACCTTACGACCTCGGCGAACCGGGCAACTGCCTGGACACCTGTCCATCCGCGGATCGCCGCCCGTTAGGGTGACCTTCATGGAGAGGGTCATCGTCGTGGGTGGCGGGCTGGCCGGCGTGCGCGCCGTGGAGGCCCTGCGGAGCAAGGGGTACGAGGGCGCGCTGACCCTCGTGTCGGCGGAGCGGCACCGGCCCTACGACCGGCCGCCGCTGTCGAAGGCCGTCCTCGCGGGCGAGTCCGACGACACGACCGTCGACGCCGACTGGGACGCGCTGCGCTGCGAGCTGCTGCTCGGCGAGCGCGCCACCGGCCTGCGGCTGGACGGGCCCGGACGCGGCGGAACGGTGGCGTCCACGGCGGGCGACCTGCCCTTCGACGGGCTGGTGATCGCGACCGGCGCCGCTCCGATCACGCTGCCCGGGGAGGGGCGGCAGCACGTGCTGCGCACCATCGACGAGGCCCGCGACCTGCGCGCCCGGCTCACCGCGGGCGCCCGGATCGTGATCGTCGGCGCGGGCTGGATCGGCGCCGAGGTCGCGACCGCCGCGGCCCGCCGGGGCTGCGCGGTCACCGTCGTGGAGGCGGCCGACACCCCGCTGGCGGGCGCGATCGGGCCCGAGGTCGGCGCGCTCACCGCCCCCTGGTACGCCGAGGCCGGCGTCGAGCTGCGGACCGGGGTGAAGGTCGCGGAGGTGCGCGACGGCGGCCTCGTCCTCGCCGGGGGCGGCCGCGTCGACGCCGACGAGGTGGTCGTCGGCGTCGGGGTCCGGCCCGTCCTGTCGTGGCTGGAGGGCTCCGGGCTGCTGCTGGAGCGCGGGGTCGTCACCGACGGCTCCTTCCGGACCTACATGGGAGAGGAGACCCCGGGCGCGCTGCGGCCCGACGTCGTGGCGGTCGGCGACTGCGCCGCCTGGTGGTCGCACCGCTACGGGCGCAGGCTGCTCGTCGAGCACTGGGACGCCGCGCTGAACGCCCCCGAGGTCGCCGCCGCGGCCCTCCTCGGGCAGGACGCCGTGTACGACGCCGCCCCGTACTTCTGGTCGGAGCAGTTCGGGCGCATGGTCCAGTACGCGGGCGACCACTCCGCGTCCGAGCGGCTCGTGCGCAGGGGCGACCCGTCCGATCCCAGGTGGGCGGTGGCGTGGCTGACCGGAGACCGCCTCGACGCGATCCTCACCGTCGGCCGGCCCCGCGACCTGGTACAGGCGAGGCGCGTGATCGCCGCGGGGACGCCGGTGGATCCGGAGGCGATCGCCGACCCGGACGTCCCCGTGCGGCAGGCTGTTCGCGCAGAGCGATCAGAGGGGACGTAACGGCTGCGCAGCGGGTTTGAGTCTTCCGAAGGCGTGGTAGCAAGGGGGCGTGACGCAGATGCACGCAACCGTTGACAGCGCACTGGACCCCCGCACCGACGCCCTGGCCGGCGAGTGGCTCACCCTCCGGGAGACCGCCGACAGGCTCGGGATCAAGCCCAACCGGATCAAGCAGCTCATCCACGAGCACCGCATCCTCGCGGTGCGCCGGGGCGGGGAGCCGATGGTGCCCGCGGCCTTCATCAAGGACGGCCAGGTCATCAAGGGACTGCCCGGCACGCTGACGCTCCTGTCGGACGCCGGCTTCGACGACGCCGAGACCATCCGGTGGCTGTTCACGGCCGACGACACGCTGCCGGGAACGCCCGTGGACGCGCTCACCGAGAACCGGGGGACCGAGGTCCGCCGCCGCGCCCAGGCGCTCGCCTTCTAGGCCGCCGCCGGCGGCGTGAGACGCACGTGACACGATCGCGGGGTCGCGCGCGGCGGGTGACCGCGCGCGCGATTTCGTGATCATCTGTGGAAAGGACGTTCCCCGGCCGTGTCCAGGCACCTCCCCACCGAGCGCGCCGTCGCGCTGCGCGCCCGGCTGAGCCGCGCCCGCCTCTACCTCTGCACGGACGCGCGGGAGCGCCAGGGAGACCTGCCGGCCTTCCTCGACGCCGTGCTCGCGGGCGGAGTCGACATCGTCCAGCTCCGCCAGAAGGGCCTGGAGGCCCGCCAGGAGACCGCCTACCTGGAGGTGTTCCGGGCGGCGTGCGAGCGGCACGGGGCGCTGCTGGCCGTCAACGACCGGGCCGACATCGCGCACGCGGTCGGCGCCGACGTGCTGCACCTCGGCCAGGACGACCTGCCGGTGCCCGCCGCCCGCGCGATCGTGGGCGGCGACATGCTGATCGGCCGGTCGACGCACTCGGGCGAGCAGGCGTCGGCGGCGGCCGCCGAGCCCGGCGCCGACTACTTCTGCGCGGGCCCGGTGTGGCCCACGCCGACCAAGCCCGGCCGGGCCGCCCCCGGCCCGAAGCTGCTGGAGTACGTCGCGGCGCAGCGCGTCGCGCGGCCGTGGTTCGCGATCGGCGGCATCGACCTCGGCAACCTGGACGAGGTCCTCGCGGCGGGCGCGGAACGCGTCGTGGTGGTCCGGGCGATCACCGAGGCCGACGACCCGGGCGCCGCCGCCGCGCGGTTCGCGCGGCGCCTGGCGGCCCGGCCGCTCGGCGCGGTTTGACGCGGATCACGGTGCGGTCCGCCGTCCCGTCGCCGACAATGGAGACCATGAACGTGGGACCCGACGACGACCGCGTGGTCGACCTCGACGACGACCTCGACGTCCTGCCGGACCAGACGTCCGACGACACCGACACCGGGTGGGGCGAGTGGCGCGCCGGCGACGACGACGCGCGCCTGCTGGAGGACCGCCCGCCGCACTGGTGAGCGGCGGTGCGGGTCAGGTGAGGACGCCGAGGAGGAACCCGGCGGCCACGACGCCGCCGAGTGCGACCATCATCCGCCACCGGTAGCGCGGGATCCGCGTCGGGCGCGGCTTCGGCGCCGGGGCCTGGCCCTCGCGCAGCGCCCGGACGATCTGCGACGCGGTCGGGCGCGCGGCGGGGTTCTTGTCCAGGCAGCGGGCCGCGAGGTCGCGCAGCGGGCCCTCCATGTCGCCGAGGTCGGGCTTGCGCGACGTCACGCGCCGCATGACGGCCGCGCTCGGCCCAGTGCCGAACGGCGGGCGCCCCGTCGCGGCGAACACCATCGAGGCGCCCCACGCGAACACGTCGGCGGGCGGCCCGACCGGCTCGTCCTCGATCTGCTCGGGCGCCATGTAGGCGGGCGTCCCGACCGGGCCGGTGGTCAGCGGGGTCGCGTCGGCGGTGCGGGCGATGCCGAAGTCGATGACCTTGGCGCCGTCCGGGCCGAGCAGCACGTTGCCGGGCTTGAAGTCGCGGTGCACGATCCCGGCGCGGTGGATCGCCGCCAGCGCGGCGGCGGTGCGCAGCGCGAGCTTGCGGAGCCGCGGCGCGGAGAGCGGGCCGCGGTCGGCGACGACGTGCTGGAGCGAGGGCCCCTCGACGAACTCGCTGACGATGTAGGGGCGGTCGCCGGTCATGTCGGCGTCCAGGACGCGCGCGGTGTGCCGCCCGGACACCCGCAGGGCCGCGTCCGCCTCCTTGGCGAAGCGGCTGCGCGCCCGCTGCCCGGCCGCCACGCCGCCGCGCAGCAGCTTGACGGTGACGAGCTCGCCGTCGCCGTCGCGGCCGAGGTAGACGACGCCCTGGCCGCCCTCGCCGAGCCGCCCGACCAGCGTGTAGCCGCCGAGGCCGCGCGGGTCGTCGGGGCCGAGCGGGGCGCCGGACCGGTGGTCGCGGCCGTGCGCGGGCCGGGCCGGGACGCGGCCCGGCCCGGGGTGCGGCTTGGCCGGGCGGCCGGCGTGGGCGCCGTGGGGCTGCCCGGCGCGGGCGGCGCGGGCGGGGCGGTTCGAGGAGGAACGCGGGGGATGGGGATCCGTCCTCCCGCGGGAGGTGTCGTGCGGCACTGAGGACTCCGACTCGGCGGGGGCGGACGAAGATCTCCCCCTTTGTACCGTGTAATCGGGACGAGGGGCAGGGGAACTGCGATCTTCGCCGTCAGCGGCACGTCCCGAGCGCGGTGGAGCCGGCGATCCGCCGGGACGACTCGCCCACCATGATCTTGTAGCAGCCGTCGGCGACCTTCCACGCCTTCGCCTTCTGGTTCCAGTAGGCGAAGGAGCGCGACGACAGCGGGAACGTCACCTTCGCGCTCCGCCCGGGAGCGAGGGCGACCTTGGCGTATCCCTTGAGCTGCCTGGGCGGTTGCGGGACCTCCGCGCCCGGCGACGGCATGCCGATGTACAGCTGCGGCACGGCCACGCCGGCGCGGCGCCCGGTGTTGGTGACCGTCACCCGCACGGACTTGCTGGTCGCGACCAGTCCGCTGTAGGCGAACGTGGTGTAGGACAGGCCGTGCCCGAACGGGAAACGGGGCGCGATGCCCTTCGCGTCGTAATGCCGGTAGCCGACCATGACCCCTTCGGAGAACGTGGTGCTCCCGTTGAGGCCGGGGTACTGCACCGGGTTCCCGGACGCGGGCGCGTCGTTCTCGTCGACGGGGAACGTCACCGGAAGCCGTCCGCCGGGATCCACGTCCCCGTACAGGACGTGCGCCAGGGCGTCCCCTCCCTCCTGGCCGGGGTACCAGGCTTCGAGGATGCCCCTCACCTGCCCGGCCCAGGGCGTCAGCACGGGTCCGCCCGTGTTCAGCACGACGACCGTGTTGGGGTTGGCCTTGGCGACCTCGGAGATCAGCCCGTCCTGATCGCCTCTGAGCGGCTCGCCGCAGCGCAGCGTCAGGCACGACTTGTCGAAGAACTCGCCCTGGCTGTCGGTCGCGAACACGATGGCGAGGTCGGCGGCGCGGGCCGTGGCGGCGGCGCCCGCGTGGTCGTCGCCGTCGTGGTACGTCACCTGGGTTCCGGAGCCCGCGCGGCGGGAGAGGCCGTCCTGCGCGCTCACGGTCGCGAACGGGACGACCTTCGCCGAGCCGAAGCCGCTCGGGCTCTGCCGGGCGGCCCGCCCGATCAGCGCGATCGACCTCGGGGCCCGGAGCGGGAGGACGCCGTCGTTCTTCAGCAGCGTGATCCCGCCCTCCTCGATGACCCGGGCGGCGTCGCGGCTCGCCGTCCGGTCGGCACGGCTGAGGTCGTTGGGGTACGCCTGCCGGTCGAACACCCCGAACCTGAACATCGTCCGCAGGATGTTGCGCACGTGCGCGTCGACGGCGGCCGGCGAGACCTTCTTCTGGGCGAGGGCGGCCTTCAGCAGGAAGGCGTTGTACTTCATGCCGAAGGGCAGCTCCATGTCCAGCCCGCCTTCGGCGGCGCCGGCGGCGTCCTGCGCGGCGGTGTGGTCGGACGGGACGAACCCCGTGAACCCCCACTCCGACCGCAGGATCCCGTTGAGGACGGCGCCGTCCTGGCAGGCCCACCGGCCGTTCAGCCTGCCGAACCCGCACATCACCGTCGCGGCGCCCGCGTCCTTCACCGCAGCCTCGAACGGCGGCAGGTAGATCTCGCGGAGCGTGCGCGGGTCGACGTTCATGCCGAGCGACAGCCGGTCGGTCTCCTGCGTGTAGACGGCCATGTGCTTGACCGAGGTCATCACGCCCTGCGCCTGGGCGCCCTGGATCCACGGCACGCCGAGGGTCGCCGACAGGTAGGGGTCCTCGCCGAAGCCCTCGAACGTCCGGCCGTTGCGGGGCGTGCGCAGGACGTCCACGGTCGGGCCGAAGACCAGGTCGTTCCCGCGGTGCCTGGCCTCCCACGCGACCGTCCCGCCGTACAGCCGGGCCGCCCGCGGGTCGAAGGCGGCCGCGAGCGCGATCGGCGCGGGCAGCGCCGTCGCCCTGCCCTGCCGGACGCCGGCCGGGCCGTCGGCCATGCGGAAAGGGGGGATGCCGAGCCGCTCGATCCCGTCGGCGGTGTCGGCGTGCGCGTTCTCGGAGAAGCCGCCGAGCGGCCCGCCGAACGGATCGTCCGACGCCAGCATCGAGATCTTCTCGTCGACCGTCATGCGCGGCAGCAGCAGCGCCGCGCGCCGGTCGGGCGCGAGCGCGGCGTCGCACCAGGGGCGCAGGGCCGGGTCGCCGCAGCGCCCCG
>NZ_JBEUPA010000124.1:0-27339 GCF_040492065.1 Actinomadura sp. NPDC000929
GGACGGCGGCGGCGACGTCCTCCGGCAGGCCGGGCAGCTCCGCGCCGGCCAGGTCGGGGTGGGCCTCGACGTGGGAGGCGAGCAGGTCGTCGGCGCCCGCGCGGGCCAGCAGCCGCAGCGCCCGCACCGGGAACCTGCGGGCGGCCTCCCCGACGGCGGCCCGGACGTGCTTGCGGTCGAGCCGGTCGAGCAGCGCCTGGAACGCCTCGTCCGTCGGCAGGATCGCGATCGTCTCGAAGATGCGCTTGCGGTCCTCGGACTCCAGGGAGAGGCCGTCCACCTCGGTGAGGAGGAAGGGCAGGACGCCCGGCCCGATGCCGTCGGCCATGCTGGCCAGCAGGGCGCGGCTCGCCTGGCCCCAGTACAGGCCGCGCGCCGGGAACGCCGCCGCGAGCTGCTCCGGCTTGCCCAGCGCCGGCATCACCATCCCCAGCAGGTCGTGGCGGCGCGTCTGCGGGGGCGGGGCCGCGCAGCACTCGTCGACCCAGTCCTCCCGCGTCGGGACGAGGTACGACACCAACCAGCTCGCGCACCAGCCGGACCTGTGCGCCGCGAGCCGCTCGACCGCGTCGGCGTAGTCGGCGTCGGACGCGACGGCCAGCAGCCCGCGGACGCGCTTCGCCTCCTGCTCCGGGATCTGGAGCGCGTACTCGTCCGTGACGCGCTGCGCGCCGACGGAGGTGCCGAGCCAGGTGCCGCCGCCCTTGCGGACGGCCTTCGTCCGGCTCAGCTCGACCAGCGCGCACGCCGCGAACCCGAGCCCGTGCTCGCCGACCCACACGTCGACGTAGGCCCGGCACACCTTGTCCCCCTGGTGGCCGCCCACGCCCATCGAGGTGACGGCCGCGACCACCGCGGCCCCGGCCGGATCGGGCCGCCCGTCCAGGTGCCGCCGCGCCGCCTCGGCCAGCTCGGGTTCGCCGGCGCCGCCCTTCAGCAGCGCCTCGACCACCCCGCGGCCCTGCTCCACGAAGCCCTGGACGGCGCGCGCCGCCGCCGCAGGACCGGGCACTTTGATCTTGGAACCGGGGGCGCCGCCGCGCCGCGCGTGCAGCGAACGCCGCCAGGCGTCCGGGATCACCAGGTCGTTCTCGCCGGGGAGCTGATCTTCCATGCCGCCCCACCGTAGAGGAGCATGCCGACAAATCCCGGGGATCCGGTGAATGACCGACCCCTGGAACGCCCGGCCGCGTCGCCGGGTCGGAGACGGTCCGCGCCATGGCCGGCTCCCTCCGCGGGCCCTGAGCCGTTCGGCCGCCCGGATTCCGCAGGTGGGACGATGGGTGGCCGGACCACGGGAAGGGGCGCGCATGGAGATCGGGGACGGGACGCTGGCCGTGGGCGCCGGGCGGCCGGAGGCGGAGAACTTCGCGCCGGGCCTGCCCGGGCCCGTGTTCGCGGCGCACTACCACCTGGCCGGGGAGGCGAGCGGGCCCTACACCTACGGGCGCGAGTCGAACCCGACGTGGACGCTGCTGGAGCGGGCCGTCGGCGAGCTGGAGGGCGGCGCGGAGGCCGTGTCGTTCTCCTCGGGGATGGCGGCGGTGGCCGGCGTGCTTCTGGCGCAGGTCCGGTCCGGCGACGTCGTGGTCCTTCCCGACGACTGCTACCACACGACCCGGGCGCTGAAGGAGCGCCTGGAGTCCTACGGCGCGGTCGTCCGCATGGGGCCGACCGCGGGCGACGCCCAGATCGGGCTGCTGGAGGGCGCGCGGCTGGTCTGGCTCGAAACCCCGTCCAACCCGAACCTGGACGTGTGCGACATCCGGCGGGTCTCCGAGGCGGCGCACCGGGCGGGCGCCCTCGTGGCGGTGGACAACACCCTCGCGACCCCGCTCGGGCAGCGGCCGCTCGACCTCGGGGCCGACTTCTCCGTCGCCAGCGACACCAAGGCGCTGACCGGGCACGGCGACCTGCTGCTCGGGCACGTCGCGACCCGCGACCCGGCCCTGGCGGAGGCGGTCCGGGTCTGGCGCAGGACCGTCGGCGCGATCCCCGGGCCGATGGAGGCGTGGCTGGCGCACCGGTCGCTCGCCACGCTCCAGCTGAGGCTGGACCGGCAGGCGGCCAACGCGCTGGCGGTGGCCGAGGCGCTGCGGGGACGTCCGGAGGTGTCCGGGCTCAGGTATCCGGGGCTGCCGGACGACCCGTCCCACGAGGTCGCGGCCCGGCAGATGCGCCGGTTCGGCTGCGTCGTGTCGTTCGCCCTGCACGACGAGGCGGCCGCCGAGAGGTTCCTCGGCTCGCTGCGGCTCGTCATGCAGGCCACCAGTTTCGGCAGCGTGCACAGCTCCGCCGAGCGGCGCGCCCGCTGGGGCGGCGACGCCGTGACGCCCGGCTTCGTGCGCTTCTCGGCCGGCGTCGAGGACACCGCCGACCTCGTCGCGGACGTCCTGCGGGCGCTGGCGTCGGCCGGGTAGCGCGAAAAGCGGATGATCCACGCGGCCCGCCGGGGCTAGCGTGGCCGCCCATGAGCGACGCGCGGGCACTTCTGGAAAGCGGCGACATCGCCGGACTGATCCGGCATCTGCGGTTCAACGCCGAGACGATGGAGCTGGGCGAGGTCGCGCGGCTCATGGAGGGCGCGGCGGCGCTGTCGGGCTTCGACGACATGCGCGAGGCGGCCGCGGCGATGGCCGTCCGGCAGGAGCCGCAGCAGCTCTACGACTTCGGCTTCGCCTGCGTCGAGCGCGGCGTCGCCTTCCTCGCGGTCCCGGCGCTGAGGCGCGCGCTGGAGATGCTGCCCGACGAGCCCGTCCTGCTCATGGAGCTGGTGTCGGCGCTGGAACGCGAGAACCGGCACGCCGAGGCCGTCGCGGCCCTGGAGCCGCGGGTGGACGCGCTGGACCCGTGGCCCGCCCGGTACCTGCTGGCCTACAACGCGCTGTTCTCCGGGGACCCCGGCCGGGCCGCCCGCGAGGCGGCGCGGCTGCCCGCGCCGGGTGAGGACTGGGTCCCGGCTCGCGACAGGCTCGCGCGGATGCTCGCCCGGGCGGAGGCCGCCGGACCGCTCGACTCCCGGGACCTGCGGGGCTGGCACTTCACGCTGGGCGGCGGCGTCCTCGCCACGATCTCGCCGTACGGGTTCGCGGACGGCATGACGGGGCGCTACGCCTACACGTCCGACAGCTTCGCCCTGTGCAGGCGGACCCTCGACCGGCTGCGGCTGGTCCTGGACGCGGCGGGGCGGCGTCCCGCGTCGGTCGGCCTGCTGCCCGACCGGTCGAGCCGGATCCTGGGCCTGGCCGCGGCCCGCCTGCTCGGGCTGCCCGCCGAGCCGTTCGCGCCCGGGCGCCCCGGCGCGCTCGTGGTCGCCTACGACCTGAACGAGACCGACGCCGGCGGCCTGCGGGAGCGGGCCGAGGGGCAGGTGCTGTTCGAGCACGCGTCGTGCTGGACCGACCCGCCGGTGGTGAGCGCCGACGTCACCGGGTTCCTGCACCAGGTGGCGGTGTCTCCGTGGGGCGAGCGGCTGCGGGTCGGGGCCGGCGGCGAGCCGGAGACCATGCCGCCCGACGAGCGGCCCGAGGAGGTGCTGGCCGCCGAGATCGTCGCCGCCGACCCTCGGGCCGACGACGACGAGGGCGGCGACGGGGCGCCGCCGGACCCCGACGAGCGCCTGGCGGGCTTCGTCCGCGCGGTCGCCGGCCACTGGCTCATCGGGCCGAGGGACATGGTGCGCTCCCCCGGCCCCGTGCCGAGCAGCCGTTTCGCCTAGGAGGCGGTCAGGCCGGTCAGGTCGGCCAGCACCTCCGAGACGAGGACCGGGTCGACGCCGGCGAGACCGTCCGCGATCGCGCGGGACGGGTCGCCGGGCGCCGCGCCGATCCAGACCCGCTCGATCGTCTGGGCGGGGTTCAGGTCGACGTAGCCCACCGCGATGCCGGGGCTCAGTTCGACCACGACGGTGACCCCTGGCGCCAGCGTGCGGGAGACCCAGTGCTCGATGCCGTTGTCCTGCGGGGCGCCGCGGCTCCACGCCGTGCGGGTGAGGCCGAGGATCCGGCCGGTGGGGACGGTCGGCCCCTCGAAGCGTTCGAGCCTGCCGCTCTTCCCCTCGCCGTCGGCGAGGGCGTGGACGGGACGTCCGAGCTGCGGGAACGGCTGCAGGATCTCGTAGTCGGCGAACACCTGCGACCAGGCGGCCAGGGAGTCGCCCAGCAGCACCGGATGGGCGATCCGGACGTCCGCCCACTCGGCGGGGTCGACGGTCTCGTCGTGGAGGTCGGCGAACGTCCGGTCCTCGGCGATCCGGAACGCCCGGTCGCCGCCCAGCCAGACCAGCCGGCGGGCGAGGTGCCCCATCAGCGGGTGCTCGACGAGGAACGCGCCGAACTCGGCGCGCGTCCACGCGCGGCCCGTGACCATGTCCGACTCCAGACGGGCCACCTCCGCGGAGGCGACCGCGCGGACGTCCTTCCTCAGCTCCGCGAACCGCCGGTAGGCGGCCGGGGCCAGCTCGGGGTCGTCCTTGGCCCCGGGCTTGGGCAGCGCCTTGCGGCGGGCCCCGCCCTCGTCCGCCACCTGCGGTCTGAGCTGCTCGTCGAAGCCGACGACGAAGCGGCGGGGGCCGTAGTCGAGGGTGAGGGTCCCGTCGGCGTCCAGCCCGAAGTCGGGGACGAGCCGGGCGGCGAGCTGCGCGGCCGTCAGGCCGCGCCGCTCCGCGATCTGCGCCAGCTTGCGCTGCGCCTCGCCCCGCAGGCCCTTGTACCGGGACTTCCGCGCGATGCCGTTGAGCTGCGTCAGGGCGAGGTCGGTGCCGATCCCGACCAGCGCTTCGAGGCCCTGGACGGCGCTGCTGTACCCGCCGCTTCGTCCCGGCCACTCCTTGACCAGCGGGACGAGCCTGCGGACGACCACGTCGTCGCCGAAGCGTCCGAGGGCCGACAGCACGAAGCCGCTGCCCTTGGGCATGCCCGCCGCCTGCCACGCCTCGAACTGCGCCCAGACGAGCGCGGTCAGCGACTCCGGTTCGCAGACCTGGGCTGCGCCGTCCACGACGCCGGTCGCGTCGAGCCGGGCGCCCGGGCTCACCGTCAGGGCGAGCAGCAGGTTGCGCGCCGCGTCGCCCGGCAGTTCGCCGCCGTCCCGCAGGACCGGGCGGGGAAGGGCGCCGGCGTCGAGCCACTTCGGCAGGGACGGCGCCCGGACCGGCGGCTCGACGGGCGCGGTCTCGGGAGGCGCGGCGGCGAGGAGCCGCGCGACCGCCTCGGCCGCCTCGTCCCCGTGGACGCGGGCGGCCTCCACGACATCGCCCTCGATGAGCCTCAGTGCCTTGACCGCGCCCCGGCGCGGGCCGACGCGCTTGCCCAGCGCGTCCGGCACCAGGTACGGGACGGCGGCCAGGCCGTGCCGCGCGAACCACGCGTGCGCGAGCTCCTGCGCCGACGTGAGCCGGTAGAGCCAGTCGGCGACCATCCGGGCCACGTCGGCGGACAGGAACGGCAGCACGACCGGGCCCGTCCCGTACGGGTTCTGCTTGGCGAGCCGGACCGCCACGTCCCAGGCGGCGGTCTCGAAGCGCGCCACGATCGGCTGGAGGGAATGGTGGAAGTCCCAGGTCACGTGCGGATCCCACCCGGCCAGCAGCGGCCGCGCGAGATGCTCGGGCGCCTGCGCGAGGAAGCCCGCCCGCGTGGGCTCGTAGCCCATCCGCCCGTCGCGGAACTCCTCGGCGGCCTCCTCCCACTCGCCGTCCTGCCAGGACCCGAACGGGCGGACCGCGGCCCAGCCCTCGCGCTCGCCGGGTTCCCAGACGATCGCGCGGCCGTCCGGCGCCGCCAGGCCGGGGACGATGATCGGCTCGTCACCGGTGGGCAGGGGGGCCGGCCTGCGCGCCCACGGCGGGTCCAGCAGCGCCTTCGGCAGTTCCATGGAGGTTCTCTTTCTCAGGTGAGCGTCGCCAGGTCGGCGAGGATCTCGGACACGGTGACCGGGTCGAGGTCGGCGAAGGAGCCCGTGGTGCCGCCGCCGAGCCACCTCTGCTCGGGGCGGTCCGCCAGGCCGACCGCGTCGAGTCTCTGGTCGGGCAGGGCGTCCACGGCGCCGACGGCGATGCCGGGGTCGAGGTCGATGACGATGTGGCGGCCGCCGGGCAGCCGCCGGGAGATCCAGGGTTCGATGCCCGCGTCCTGAGGCGCGCCGCGGTCCCAGCCGCGCGAGGTCAGGCCGAGCACCTTGCCGACCGGGACGGTCAGGCCCTCGAACCGTTCGAGCCTGCCGTCGCTCCCCTCGCCGTCGGCGAGGACGTGGACGGGACGTCCGAGCTGCGGGAACGGCTGCAGGATCTCGTAGTCGGCGAACACCTCCGACCAGGCGGCGAGCGAGCCGCCGAGGTCGACGGGATGCGCGACCCGGACCCGCGCCGTGCCGGCGATCTCGACGGTCTCGTCGTCGACGTCGGCGTACGTGCCGTCCTCGGCGACGCGGAACGCGGTCGTTCTCGCGTCCCCCTCCTCGCCCTCGGACGCGAGCCACACCAGGCGCCGGACGAGGTGCCGGACGAGCGGGTGCCCGGCCAGCAGCTCCCGGAACTCCCGCGCGGGCCAGCGGCGCCGCGCGACCATGGCCGCCTCCAGGCGGCGGAGCTGGTCGGCGGCGACGGTCCGCACGTCCTTCTTCAGCGCCGAGAACGCCTTGGCGGCGGCCGGGGCGAGCTCGGGGTCGTCCTTGGCCCCGGGTTTGGGCAGCGCCTTGCGGCGGGCGCCGTCCTCGTCCGCCACGAAGGGCTTGAGCTGCTCGTCGAAGCCGACGACGAAGCGGCGGGGGCCGTAGTCGAGCGTGAGGGTGCCGTCGGCGTCCAGCCCGAAGTCGGGGACGAGCCGGTCGGCGAGCTGCTCCGCGGTCAGCTCCAGCCCGGCGGCGACCTCCTCGATCTTCTCCTGCGCCCGGGCCCTGAGCGCCTTGAACTTCACCCGCTGCGCGATGCCGTGCAGGTGCGTGAGCGCCACGTCGGTGCCGATGGCGGCGAGGACGTCCAGGCCGGTGACCGCCTTGGCGTGCCCGCCGTCGCCGGGCCACGCCCGGATCACCGGGGTCAGGCGGCGGACGGTCTCGTCGTCGCCGGTGAGGCCGAGCTGCGCCAGGGCCCAGCCTTCCTTGGACGGCGCGCCGTGCGCCTCCCACTGCCGGAACAGGCGCCAGCCGAACTCGGCGAGGGACTCCCGGTCGCACGCGTCGCGGACCGCCCGCACCCCCGGGTAGACCTCGGCGGGCCGCGACATCGCGAGCATCGTCAGGACGTGCCGCGCGGCGGCGTCCGGCAGCGCCCGCTCGCGGTCGCGCAGCAGGATCTGCGGGAGCAGCCGCACGTCGGCCCAGTCGCCGACCTGCGGGATCTTCGCGGGGAGGACGTCCAGCGGGTCGGCCGTGACCAGCGCCTCGACCGCGTCCGCCGCGCGGTCGCCGTGGACGCGGGCCGCCGCGACGACCGCCTCGGCGCCGTGCCGGTCCGCGACGAACCGCAGGGCGGCCTCGGCGGCGCGGCGCTGGGCGCCCGCCTTGCCGAGGGCGGGCGGCACCAGGGCCGGGACGGCGGCCGGGCCGTGCCGCCGGAACCAGGTCTGCGCGGTCCTGCCCGCCTGCTTGAGCCGCACGAGCCAGTCGGCCATGAGCCGCGCGACCTCGTCGCTCAGGAACGGCAGGAGGACGGCGCCCACGCCCGCGGGGTCGCGCCGCGCCGCGAAGACGGCCGGGTCCAGCGCGTCGAGCTCGAACCGGGCGACGACGACCCGCATCCATTCGCCCACGTACCAGGGGTCGGGCGGCTCCCAGCCCGCCAGGAGCGGGCGGACGAGGTCCTCGGGCGCCTCGACGAAGAGCACGGGCTGCTGGTGGGAGGGCAGCGCGCCGTTCCTGAACTTCTCCACCTGGGCGGGCCATTCCAGGCGCTCCACCCATCGCCACATGTGGTGGAGGTCCACCGTCCAGGCGTCCCGCTCGCCGGGCTCCCAGGCGATGAGGCGCGTGCCGGGCGAGGCCAGGTCCTTGACGACGACGGGTTCGGCCTTCGTCCGGGGCCGGGTCCACGGCGGGTCCACGAGCAGCGGCGGCAGGGCGTCGCCGGACGCCTCCGGGACCCGGACGGTGGTCTCGCGGAGCGCGCCGATCACCGCGCGCGACTCCTCCGGAAGCTCCGGCAGCGTCTCCTCCACCAGCTCGGGATGGGTGAGCAGGTGGGCCCGCAGCAGGTCCTCCGCCTCCGGCGTCCGCGCGGCCGGGGCGAGCAGGCGCAGCGCCCGCCGCGGATACGCCCGCGCGGCGGCGATCAGCGCGGGCTGGACGTACCTGTGGCTGATGCGGTCCACGAGGGCCTGGAAGGCCTCGTCCACGGGGAGCCGGGCGAGCACGTCCAGCAGGCTCCGGTAGGTGTCGGTGTCGGTGTACTGGCCTTCCAGGGCTCCGGCCACCAGCGGCACCGCACCGGACGGGCCGACGCCGTCCACGAGGGTCGCGACGACGCTCGTCCCCCGGTCGTAGTAGCCGAGCGGCAGGACGGCCGGGTCGGCCTGCTCCTGCTCGCCGAGCGAGCAGAACAGCATCCACCGGTGCACCGAGAAGGGCGGCAGGCCGGCGACCGCCGGGTCGGCGCGGACCTCGTCCACCCAGTCTCCCCTGGTCGGCACCAGGTAGGACACGACCATCCGCTGCATCGGCGTCCGGCGCCGGGTCGCCAGCGCCTCGACGGACGCGGCGTACACGTCGTCGTCGGCGGCGGCCAGCAGGGCGCGCAGGTGCCGTGCGGCGCTCTCCTCGGACCACCACTCGCGGTAGTTGCCGGGCGTCCCGGTCCAGCGCACACCGGTCCAGGTCGCCTGGCTCCCCGCCTGCCGGTAGTCGCTCGTGACCTCGGGCAGCTCGGCGTAGGCGGCCGCCGCGAACGGCAGGCCGTGCTCGGCGGCCCAGGCGTCCCGGAACGGGTCCTTCCCGCCGAGTTCGAGCAGGCCGCGCTTGGACACCGCGACGGTCGCGACCACCGCCGCGCCCAGCGCGTCGGCCTCGCCCTTCAGGTAGGCGCGGCCGTGCTCGGCCAGCTCGGGCGACGTGCCGGGCAGCGCGAGGACGTCCTCGACGCCGGCTCTGGCGGCCTCCACCAGGGCCCGCGCCTTCTCCACCGCCGCGGCGTCGATCCGCGCCCGCGGCCACGGCCCCGGCCGGTCCCGGCGGGGATGGGCGACCCGCCGCCACGCGTCCGGCAGCTCCCAGGTGTTCTCGTCGGCCGCCCCCGGCCCCGCAGTCGCCATGAGGCCACACCGTAGGGGAGATCACCGACAAAGGGGATCAAGAGCCGGAGCGCATGTCCCGCTCGACGGCGTCGGCGGCCTTGCGGGCGGCGACCAGGACGGGGTCCCAGACGGGCGCGAACGGCGGCGCGTAGCCGAGGTCGAGGCCCGTCATCTCCTCGACCGTCATCCCGTTCCACAGCGCGATCGCCAGGCCGTCGACGCGCTTGGCGGCGTTCTCCTCGCCGACGATCTGCGCGCCGAGCAGCCGGCCCGAGCGGCGCTCGGCGATCAGCTTGGTCGTCATCGCGGCGGCGCCCGGGATGTAGCCGGCCCGGGTGGTGGACTCGACGGCGACGCTCAGCGTCTCGAACCCGGCCGCGGCCGCCTCGGCCTCGTTCAGCCCGGTCCGCGCGACCTCCACCCGGCAGATCTTGGAGACGGCCGTGCCGACCACGCCGGGGAAGGTGGCGTAGCCGCCGCCGATGTTGATGCCGGCGACGCGGCCCTGCTTGTTGGCGTGCGTGCCGAGCGCGATCGCGACCGGCGCGCCCGAGACCAGGTGGCGGGTCTCGACGCAGTCGCCCGCCGCCCACACCCCTTCGGTGCGGGTGCGCATCCGCCGGTCGGTGACGATCCCGCCGGTCGGGCCGGTCTCGATCCCGGCCCGCTCGGCCAGTCCGGAGGCCGGCCGCACGCCGAGCCCGAGGACGACCAGGTCCGCGGGCAGCGTGCGGTCCCGCGTGCGGACCGCGGTGACGCGCCCCTCCGGGGAGGTGTCGAAGCCCTCGACCGGCTCCCCCAGGTACAGCCGCACGCCGATGCCGCGCATCGCGTCCGCGACGATCGCGCCCATGTCCGGGTCGAGGGTGCGCATCGGCTGGTCGGCGAAGTCCACGAGCGAGACCTCCAGGCCGCGCATCACCATCGCCTCGGCCATCTCCAGGCCGATGTAGCCGCCGCCCACCACGACGGCGCGGCGCGGGTCCCGCTCCTCGACGGCGCGGCGGATCGCCACGCCGTCGTCGAGGATCTGGACGCCGTGGACGCCCTCGGCGTCCACGCCGGGCAGGTCCGGGCGGGTGGGGACGGCGCCGGTCGCGACCACGAGCCGGTCGTAGGGCTCCCAGCGCTCGCCGCCGCCGTCGAGGGAGCGGATCCGCACCCGGCCGCCGCCCGTGTCGATCTCCACGGCCTCGGTGCGCAGCCGCAGGTCGATGCCGCGCTCGCGGAACTCGGCGGGCGTGCGGGCGACGAGCGCGTCCAGCCCGTCCACCACGCCGCCGACGAAGTACGGGATGCCGCACGCCGAGTAGGACGCGTGGCGCCCGCGCTCCACGGCGACGATCTCCAGGTCCTCGGGGCCGCGCAGCCTGCGGGCCTGGGACGCGGCGCTCATCCCCGCGGCGTCGCCCCCGATGACGAGCAGGCGTTCACGTGCGGCCATGCCGGTTCCTCCCGATTGCCGGTGCTGCCCGAAAGATCGGCTCACTCCAGACCGTAGACCCGGCGGGCGTTGCCGGAGGCCACCAGCCCCGCGACCCGCTCGGCGTCGCGGGCCGTCCAGGCTCCGTCCTCCACTCCCCCGGCCAGGAACCCGGCGAGCCCGCGCCGGAACAGCAGCGCCCCGAGGTGGTAGAGCTCGGCCAGCCCGAACGCGTCCGAGGAGTACAGCACCTTCCCGAACGGCGCCAGCTCCAGCAGCTCGGCGATGAGCGCGGGCGAGCGGTGCCCGAGGTTGTGGGTCGCCAGGCCCGCGTCGACGTGCACGTTCGGCAGCACCTGCGCCAGGTACCCGGCGTGCCGGTGGAACGGGTAGTTGTGCAGCAGCATCGCGGGGACGGGGGCCATGGCGCGCAGCAGCTCGATGAGCAGCAGCGGGTCGCCGCGGCGCAGGTCGGCGTCCACGTCCCCGTAGCCGACGTGGAACTGGACGGGCACCCCGGCGTCCACCGCGCACCAGACGAGGAACCGGTGCAGGGTCTCGTCGCACACGCGCGGCGGGGCGCCGACGCTCTCCGCCGCGCGCATCAGCCGCCCGGCCGCGCCGGCGACCTCCGCTTCCGGCGGCCGCACCCCCGACAGCTCCAGCCCGGCCCGGTACGCGGCGATCGACTTGGCCCCCACGGCGCCCGCGGCGAACGCGGCGTGGAGCCGAGAGCGCACCTCCCCGGCGAACCGGCCCGCCTCGACGCCGTCCGCCGCCACCCGCTCCGCGACGGTCTCCAGCCGCACGATCTCGTGCGCCCTCGCCCCGGCCAGCCGGCCGAGGGCGGGCGGGTCGAGGATCGCCTCCGGCGTGTAGCCGGTGTCCACGCATAGCACGTCCAGCCCGGCGGCCGCCAGGAACCGCCGGTTCACCTCGGCGGCGCCCAGCTCGGCCCGGCGCGCCAGGTACTCCTCGGGCTCGGCGTGGGCGCCGAGCCCGAGGACGGGCGGGCACCAGCGCCGCAGCGCGAACCCGACCTGGGTGTCGAACATGCTCACGCCGGGCGGTCCCGCGGTCTCCGCCTCGGTGAGCGCCTCCTCGAACGCCGTCCTGCCGAGGTCCTCGCCGAGGACACCGTGGCAGTGGTGGTCGACCAGCCGCAGCGACTCCAGATACTCCAGCACGGCTCCCGCATCCTCCCTGAAACGCGACTGCGTTCTCCCTACGATGCCCTTACGGAGCGTGTTCACCTCCGCCGCCACCCGACCAGGAGCCAGCAGCCGTGGAACCCACCTCGCACACCTCCCTGCAAGGCGGCGACGCCGGAGAGCAGGCCCTCGACGGGCACGACCGGGCCCGGATGGGCGCCCGCGCGGCCGAGGCGGCGCGCAGGATGGCCGGCGAGGGCATCGTCGCCGTCGCGCTGACGTGGGTGGACGTCAGCGGGATCACCCGCACCAAGACCGTCCCGGTGGAGCGGCTGGAGCACGCCGCGGCGTGGGGCGTCGGGATGTCCCCGATATTCGACGTGTTCCTGCTGGACGACTCGATCGTGTCCGGGCGCCACATCGGCGGCCCGACCGGCGACCTGCGGCTGCACCCCGACCTGGACCGGCTCGTCCCGCTGGCCGCGCTGCCGGGCTGGGCGCACGCGCCCGCGGACCGCTACGCCCAGGACGGATCCGTCCACCCGCTGGACGCGCGGGCCCTGCTGCGCCGCGAGGCCGACCGGCTCGCCGGGCTCGGCTACGCGGTGAAGGCCGCGTTCGAGATCGAGTGGGCGGTGTCGGACGGCGACGGCGAGGACTTCTCCCCGGCCTGCAAGGGCCCCGCGTACGGGATGACGCGGGTCACCGAGCTGGCCGACTACCTGCGTGACCTTCTGAAGTCCCTCAAGGCGACGGGCGTGAGGGTCGTCCAGCTGCACCCGGAGTACGCGCCGGGGCAGTACGAGGTCTCGGTGGCCGCCGAGGACCCGGTCGGCGCGGCCGACACCGCCGTGCTCGTCCGGGAGACGATCCGGGCGGTGACGATCCGGCACGGGATGGCCGCCTCGTTCTCCCCCAAGGTGGAGGCCGACTCGGTCGGCAACGGCGCCCACGCCCACCTGAGCCTGTGGCGGGACGGCACGGCGGGCGGCACGGCGGGCGGTGCGGTGAACGCGATGGCGGGCGGCCCCGGACCGTACGGGATGACGGCGGCCGGGGAGGCGTTCGCCGCGGGCATCCTGCGCCGGCTGCCCGCGCTGCTGGCGGTCGGCGCGCCGTCGGTGGCGAGCTACCTGCGGCTGGTCCCGTCGCACTGGTCGGGCGCGTACGCGTGCTGGGGGCTGGAGAACCGGGAGGCCGCGCTGCGGTTCGTGACGGGGGCCGAGGGCGAGCGGGCCACCGCCGCGAACCTGGAGGTCAAGTGCCTGGACGCCGCCGCCAACCCGTACCTGCTGCTGGCGGCGCTGCTCGCGGCGGGGCGGGACGGCCTCGGCGCCGGCCTGAGGCTGCCGGAGCCGGTCGACGTGGACCCGGCGGGCCTGGCGGAGGAGGAGCGCGCCGCGCGGGGCATCGCCCCCCTGCCGGCGTCGCTGGCCGAGTCGGTCGCGGCGTTCGAGGCCGACGCCGTCCTGCGCGAGGCGCTCGGCGAGGCCGTCACCGACACGGTGGCGGCGGTGCGGCGCGGGGAGATCGCGCTGCTGGACGGGGCGACGCCGCAGCAGGTGGCCGCCGCCACCCGCTGGCGGCACTAGCGGGCGCTCCGGTCCTCCGCCGCACCCGCCCGCCGCGACCTACCATTTACTGATCGACCGCGGGACCGGAGGCTCGGGCAATGCGCATCACCGGATACAAGAGCCATGGGGTGGCGGCCGCCGCCGCGCTGGTCAACGCCGCGACGGCGGCCGACGGGGACGACTCCCCCGACGCGCTGCGCCGCCTCCTGCGGGACAACCAGTTCTTCTGGCAGGAGTTCGAGGACGCCGACGCCGCCGACTTCCGGCGCTGGGGGCGGGTCCTGCGCCCCTTCTTCGAGGCGGCCCGGCTGGAGGAGGCGACGGCGATGCTGAACCGGCTGATGCTGGAGATGCCGATGCACCCGCACCTGGCCGACCACGAGCCGCACGGCCTGCACATGCACTACGCGCCGCCGTCGTCCCGCCTGGTGGAGCGGTTCCGGGCGACCACGCTGATGAACCTCGCCGAACTGATCGTCGAGCACGGGCTCGGCCGGACGGGCGTCTGCGCCGCCGACGGCTGCGACCGCGTGTACGCCGACACCTCGCGGGCGGGGCGGCGCCGGTTCTGCTCGGAGTCCTGCGCGAACCGGACGAACGTCGCCGCGTTCCGCGCCCGCCGGCGGGAGTGACCCGCGCCCTCCGCTCCCGAACCCGGCCGTTTTGTGATCTTTGTCCATCCCTGTGACCTTTACCCGCCTGCGGGAATGACAGAGCGCATGTCGCTCGTGTTCTTCCGCCGCCGCTCCGGCGAAGGTGATCGCGGCGGCCGCTCGCCGCTGCGAGTGGCCACGGAGGTGCGGTCCACCGCGTACCGCATCGCCCGCCTGACGATCACCGCCACGCTGGCGTTCGTGCTGGCCCTCGCGGTGCTGCCGGTCGGCGGGCCGCAGCCGCTGCTGGCGCCGCTGACCGCGCTGCTCGTCGTGCAGTTCTCCGTCTACCAGACGATCAAGGCGAGCGTCCTGCGGGTCGCCGCCGTCACCTCGGGGGTGCTGATCGCGGTGCTGGCCGCGAGCACCATCGGGTTCTCCTGGTGGACGCTCGGCCTGACGATCCTCGCCGCCCTGGTCATCGGGCACGCGCTGCGCCTCGGCGAGCACGTGCTGGAGGCGCCGATCTCCGCGATGCTGATCTTCGCGCTGGGGTCGGCCAGCGAGGCGGGCGCCGCCGACCGCGTCCTGGAGACGCTGATCGGCGCCGCCACCGGGCTGGCGGCGACGCTGCTGGTGCCGACGGTGCGGGTGCGGCCCGCCGAGGAGGCCGTCCAGGACGTCACCGAGAAGCTGCGGGAGCTGATCTCCGACATCGCCGACGGGCTGCGCGGCGAGCGCACCCAGGGTGAGGCCGCCCGCTGGCAGGCGGAGGCCGAGCGGCTCGCCCGCGAGCTCGGCCGCACCGACCGGGAGCTCGGCGCCGCCGAGGAGAGCGTCCGGCTCAACCCGCGAACGCGGGCGCGGCGGCTCATCGACGCCGGCGTCGCCCTGCGCAACGCCATGGAGACGCTGGAGCACTTCACGCTGTCGCTGCGGGGGCTCACCCGGTCCCTGGCCGACGACGAGCGGCTCGGCGACCGGGGCCGGCTGCTGACCGACCCCGAGCTGCGCCGCGAGCTCGGCGACGCGCTGGCCGGGATCGCGGCCAGCGTCGCCTCCTACGGCCGGCTGGCCCGCTCCGACCTGACCCGCGACGCCCGGCCGTTCCTCGCCGAGCACGAGCTGGAGGTCCGGGTGGACGTGGCCCGCGAGCGCCGCGCCCGGCTCACCCGGCGGCTGCACGAGCGGGCCGCGGCCGGGGACCTGTGGCCGCTGTACGGGGAGGTGTCCATGGACATCGACCGGCTCATCGAGAACCTGCGCGTCGAGCACCGGGCCCGCGCCCGCGAGCACTGGCGGCGGCACCGGGGCGCCTCCCGGCACCTGCCCGCGCGGCCCGTCCAGGTCGTCCAGCAGGCCGGGCAGCAGCTGCGCCGGGCGGCCGGGTCCGCGGTCGCGGCCGCCGAGCGCGGCGCCGGCGAGATCGAGACGCGCCACACCCGGCCCGAGCGGGACGAAGACCCGCCCCCGGGGGGATAGGGACGGGTCTTCGCGCGGGGCGTGGGGCCCCGGTGGGACGGTCAGCGGAAGGTGGGCTCCAGGACGTCGACGCCGCGGGTGTTGTCGGCGACGTAGACGTACTTGCCGTGCCAGTACGGCTGCCAGGAAGCGGCGTCCGCCGGGCGGTAGTAGGCGACCTGGCGCGGGTTCGTCGGGTCCGTGACGTCGAGGAACCGGGTGCCCTGCGAGTAGAACGACTGGGCGATCACGCCGTCGCGCACGTCGAAGTAGTGCGCCGAGCAGTCCGTGCTCTCGGGGTCGCTGCCCTCCTTGCCGGCCACGCCCCACGTCGCGACGGTGTTCAGGCGGAACTTGTGCTCCGGCGTGGACCGCCAGCCCTCACCGCCGTAGGAGCCCTTCAGCGACGCGATCACGAGCAGGCCGTCGTTGGCGCAGCCGTCGTTGAACGTCTCCTCGGTGACGTACAGCAGCTTTCCGTCGCCCCACCGGCGCGGGTCGGCGGCCTGGTCCCGGGTCCGCCCCACGGCCCGGTAGCTGTTGTGCATGAAGGTGGAGTTGGTGGTGGCCTCGTCCAGCCCGCCGCCCGCGTAGGGGACGGGGTCGACCGCGGTGGCCTTGCGCCACTTCCTCTTCACCGGGTCGTAGTGGCGGCCGGTGGTGTAGTAGCCGCGCACGCCGCCGCGCCCCGAGGCCCAGGCGACCCCTTCGGAGTCGACCTGGATGTCGTGGGTGTAGTCGGTCTTGCCGTCGTTGCGGCCCGTGTCGATCGGGTCCTTGTGGACCTTCGGCTTGGCGGGATCGCGGACGTCGGTGACCCAGACGGGGCGCCCGCCCCAGTCCGCGGGCATCCAGCTGGCCTTGGCGGGGCCGCCCGTCCACAGGTACTTGCAGTCGTCCACGCAGGTCGTCGTGTGCCCCGCGGGCACCGTCACGTAGGTGATCTGGCGCAGGCTCTCCGGCTTGGAGGCGTCCACGACGTAGATGCCCGACTCGCCGGTGGCGGTGGTGCCGCCGAACGCGCGCGGGTCGCGGGACAGGTAGATGATCTTGCGCTTGGGGTCGAAGTCGGTGTCCTCGGTCTCCCACATGCCCGGCATGTTCAGCTGCCCGACCAGCTTGGGGACGCGGGGGTCGGCGCTGATGTCGTAGGCCTTCAGCCCGAACTGGCCGGTCGCGTACATGATCGTCCGCTTGTGCGGACCCCGGCCGTAGTCCATGAACATCAGGGAGATGGCGCCCTTGGCGTCCGAGACCCCGCCGACGCGCCGCACCCCCTTGACCGCCTCGGACTTCGTGCTCGCGGGCGCGGCCCGGCGGTAGTGCCCGGCGTGGCCGCCGGCGCCCTCGCCGGCGGTGGCGGCGGCCTGCCCGGTCTGCGTCTTGGTGTTCTCCGGCTCGGGCGGGCACGCCCAGGCGCTGCCGGCCATCAGCGCAACGGACGCCGCGACCGCGACGCCGCCCTGCAGCAGGCGTCCGGAGGGAAAGGATGTGCGGGGGAGCATCGCGCCTCCACGGAATGGATCTTCGCAAGCGCCAGTGTGACCGCCGCCGCGCTCTTGATCAACAGGTCGGCGGGTCACGAAATGGCCTCAGCACCGTGAGGACTGGTGGGACCTGACACCGTGGTCTACCCTCCCCTGGGACCGCCCAGCTCCCGGGAGAGGCCAGTGAAGAGCTCAGCCCGCACCGCCGCCCTCGTCGCCGGCGCCGTGGCGGTGCTGGTGGCGCCGGTCGCGGCCCTGAAGGCGTGGAGCGAGCCCGCCGACCCGCGGATCTCGGTCGGCGCCCCGGCCCCCGCGACGCTGCTGCCCGGCGATGTCCGCGACGCCTCCGGCCGGATGATCGCCAACGCGGTGTGGACGGGCCTGGTCTCCTACGACGCGAAGACCGGCGCGCCCGCGAACGCCGCCGCCGAGTCGGTCACCAGCCCGGACCGGCGCGTCTGGACCGTCCGGCTCCGCCCCGGCGCGACCTTCCAGGACGGCTCGACCGTCACGTCCCGCTCGTTCACCGGCGCCTGGACGGCCGTGCTGCGCGAGCGCTGGGCCGGGTCGCGCCTGTTCACCGACGTCGCCCGGGTCGAGGGCGCCCGCGCGGGCGAGGACGAAGTCCCGGGCCTGAAGGTGAAGGACGACCGGACCTTCGAGGTGACGCTGGACCGCCCGCTCAGCGGGTTCCCCGCCCTCCTCGGCGACCCGGCGTTCTTCCCGATGCCCGAGAGCGTCCTGGCGTCGCGCGACTGGGCGTCCTACGGCCGCGCCCCGGTCGGCAACGGGCCCTTCCGGGTGACGTCCCGGAGCGCGCGGGAGATCGTCCTGCGCCGCCGGTCGGGCGAGGGCCGGTCCGTGGTCGTCAGGGCGATGCCGGACGCGAAGCGCCAGTACACCGCCGCCGGCGCCGGCGACCTCGACGTCGCCACGCTCGTGCCGCCGGACCGGCACGAGTCGATGGAGGCCGACTTCGGCGACCGGCACCTCGCGGTCCCCGGCCGCGACGTCACCTTCCTGGCGTTCCCGGCCCGGCTGGAGCGGCTGTCGTCCCCGACCGTCCGGACGGCGCTGTCGATGGCGATCGACCGGTCCGCCGTCACCGAGGGGCCCCTCGGCCACCAGTACTCCCCCGCCGACTCGCTCGTCGCGCCGGGCATCCGCCCCGGCCACCGCGAGGGGCAGTGCCGGTTGTGCGTCCACGACTCCAAGGCGGCGGCCGCCGCGCTCGCCGACGCGGGCGGGCTGAAGGGCCCGCTGAACCTCTGGTACGAGGCGGGCCGGGGCGACGACGCGTGGGTGAAGGCCGTCGCCGGCCAGCTCGGCAGGGAACTGAAGCTCGACGCCCGCCCCCGTCCCGTCGCCGACCTGCGCGAGGCCGTGGAGTCCCGCGAGGTGGACGGCCCCTTCGTCGTCCACACCATCGCCGCCTACCCCGCGCCCGTCGCGGCGCTGGCGCCGCTGCTGGACGCCGGAACCGGTCTCGACGACGAGTACGCGACCGGCCTCCTCACCGAGGCCGAGCGCGCGGCCACCCCGGAGGAGGGCGTGGTCCCCGCGCGCCTCGCCGAGAGCGCCCTGCTGCGCGACATGCCCGCGATGCCGCTGTGGTCCCGCCACGACCACCTGGTCTGGTCCGAGCGCGCCCGGGGCGTCACCGCCGACGCCTTCACGGGCCTGCGCCTCGACCGGCTGACCGTCGGAGACTGACGCGTAGCCTGACGATCATGACGAACGTGCTGATGCTCTGCGGGAGCCTGCGCAAGGGGTCCACGAACGAGGCGGCGCTGCGCACCGCGCGGGCGGTGGCGCCGGACGGGCTTGACACGACGCTCTACGCCGGCATGGGCGACCTGCCGCACTTCAACCCCGACGACGACCGCGAGCCGCCGCACCCGGCCGTCGCGGGGCTGCGCGCGGCGATCGGCGCCGCGGACGCCCTGCTGATCTGCACCCCGGAGTACGCGGGCGCGCTGCCCGGCTCGTTCAAGAACCTGCTCGACTGGACGATCGGCGGCGGCGAGATCTACGAGAAGCCCGTCGCCTGGCTGAACGTGGCCTCCCCCTCGGCGCCCACGGGCGGCGGCGACGCGCACGCCTCGCTGCGCAAGGTGCTCGGCTACGCGGGCACCCAGATCGTCGAGGCCGCGTGCGCGCGCATCCCGGTGACCCGGCCGGACGTGGGCGAGGACGGCCTGGTCCGCACCGCGGAGCCGCGCGCGCGGATCGCCGGGGCGATGGAGGCGCTGCACGCCGCGCTCCGGCGTTGACGTACTAGACCAGTCTACCTAGTATCGCCCCATGACACCTCGGGGCGAGACGCGCGAGCGCGTGCTGCGGACGGCGGCGGAGCTGTTCCAGCGGCAGGGCTACCACGGCACCGGGCTCAACCAGGTCCTCGCGGAGAGCGGGGCGCCGAAGGGCTCGCTGTACTTCCACTTCCCGGACGGCAAGGAGCAGCTCGCGTCGGAGTCGGTCGCGCTCTCCGGCCGCGCGGTAGGCGAGGCGCTCGCGGGCGCCCTGATCGCCGCGCCGGACGGCCGGGCCGGCCTCGCGGCCCTCGGCGACCACTTCGCGAACGCGCTGCTGGAGTCCGGCTTCGGCAAGGGGTGCCCGGTCGCGACGGTGGCGCTGGAGACGGCCGCCGAGAGCGAGACCATCCGCGCCGCCTGCGACGGCACCTACACCGAGTGGCAGGACGGCATCGCGGCCGCCCTGCGCGGCTGGGGCGTGCCAGACGAGCGCGCCGATCCGCTGGCCGCGCTCGTCCTGTCGTCGGTCCAGGGCGCGGTCATGCTGGCCCGCGTCCGGCGCGACGTGTCCGTCATCCACGAGGTCACCCGCCAGCTCGGCGACCTGCTCTGAAGGAGAACCCCATGCGCGTCCGCCATCTCGACTGCGCTCCCATGCGGGAGATCGAACCGGCCGACGGGCCGGAGAGCCCGCTGCGGCCCGCGCGGGCCGTGGGCCACGTGCTGCTGGTGGAGACCGACTCGGCCGGCCTCGTGCTCGTGGACGCCGGCATCGGGCTCGGCGACATCGAGCGCCCGTCCGAGCGGCTGCTGGACGACTGGGTGGAGATGGCGGGGCCGACCCTCGACCCGTCCGCGACGGCCGTCCGGCAGATCGAGGCGCTCGGGTACGCGGCGGCCGACGTCCGGCACGTCGTCCCCACGCACCTGCACCGCGACCACGCGGGCGGGCTGAGCGACTTCCCGGACGCGGCGGTCCACCTGTTCGAGGCGGAGCTCGCCGACGGAGGCAAGACCCCGGCCCAGCTCGCCCACGGCCCGGAGTGGGTCGCCTACGCGGGCGCCGAAGGCGAGACCTGGCACGGCTTCGAGGGCGTCCGGTCGCTGGAGGGCGTGCCCGAGGACGTCCTGCTGGTCCCCCTCGGCGGCCACACGCCGGGCCACGCGGGCGTGGCGGTCCGCGACGGCGACCGCTGGCTGCTGCACGCGGGCGACGCGTACATGTACCACGGGGAGGTCGACCGCCCCGACCCGGTCGTGCACCCGCTGATGGAGCTCGTCCAGGCGGGCGGCGAGGTCGACCGGGAGCTGCGCCTCGCGAACGTGGCCCGGCTGCGGGACCTGGCGCGCGGTGGCGACATCGAGATCTTCTGCGCCCACGACCCCTGGGAACTGGCCCGTTACCTCTGAGACAGGCGGTGGGTGAGGGCGGTGTGGCGGCGGCCGGCGCCGGCGGTGCGGACGGCGGCGGCCAGGGCCCGGCGCGACCCGACGAGGACCACCAGCTTCTTGGCCCGGGTGATGCCGGTGTAGAGCAGGTTGCGGCGCAGCATCATCCACGCGCCGGTGGTGAGCGGGATGACGACGGCCGGGTACTCGCTGCCCTGCGAGCGGTGGATCGTGATCGCGTACGCGTGGGCGAGCTCGTCCAGCTCGTCGAAGGCGTAGTCGACGCTCTCGTCCTCGTCGGTCACGACGGTCAGTGACTGCTCTTCCTGGGACACGGACGTGACGACGCCGACGGTGCCGTTGAAGACGCCGGCCTCGCCCTTGTCGTAGTTGTTGCGGAGCTGGGTGACCTTGTCGCCGACGCGGAACACGCGGCCGCCGTAGCGGCGCTCGGGACGGGCGTCGTCGTGCGGGGTCAGCGCCTCCTGCAGCAGCGAGTTCAGCGTGCCCGCCCCGGCGGCGCCCCGGTGCATGGGGGCGAGGACCTGGACGTCGCGGCGCGGGTCGAGGCCGAACCTGCGCGGGATGCGGTGGGCGACCACGTCGACCGTCAGCTCGGCGGCCTCGTCCTGCTCGTCGCAGGGGAACAGGAAGAAGTCGGGGTAGCCGCGGGTGTGGGGGTGCTCGCCGGAGTTGACGCGGTGCGCGTTGACGACGATGCCCGACTGCTGGGCCTGCCGGAAGATCTTCGTCAGCCGGACGCGCGGGACGGCCTCGGCGCCGAGCAGGTCGGCCAGCACCTCGCCCGCGCCGACGGAGGGGAGCTGGTCGACGTCCCCGACGAGCAGCAGGTGCGCGCCGCGCGGGATCGCCTTCACCAGCTTGTTGGCCAGGATGAGGTCGACCATGGAGCACTCGTCGACGACGACCAGGTCGGCGTCCAGGGGGTTGTCCTGGTCGAACCTGGGTCGCCGCCCGGCTGGAGCTGGAGCAGGCGGTGCACGGTCGCGGCCTCGTGGCCGGTCAGCTCGGCGAGGCGCTTGGCCGCCCGGCCGGTCGGCGCCACCAGCACGATCTTGGCGTTCTTGGCGGCGGCCAGCTCCACCACCGAGCGGACGGTGAAGCTCTTGCCGCAGCCGGGGCCGCCGGTCAGCACGGCCACCTTGGACGTCAGCGCGAGCTTGACCGCGTCCTCCTGCTCGGGGGCGAGGGCCTGGCCGGTGCGCCGCTTCAGCCACGGCAGCGCCTTGCCCCAGTCGACGTCGGCGAACGCCTTGAGCCGGTCGGCGGGCGCGTCGAGCAGCTCCAGCAGCCCGCGGGCCAGGGAGCGTTCGGCCCGGTGGAACGGGACGAGGTACACGGCGGGGATCGTCGCGGCGTCGTCGCCGTCCCCCGGGATCGGCTCCCGGACGACGCCCTCCTCGCCCGCCAGCTCGTCGAGCGCCGGGACGATCAGCTCCCGCCCGACGCCGAGGATCTTCTCCGCCGCGGTGACGAGGTTGGGCTCGGGCAGGAAGCAGTGCCCGTCGTCGGCGGCCTCCGACAGCGTGTACTGCAGGCCCGCCTTGATGCGCTCGGGGCTGTCGTGCGGGATGCCGACGGCCTGCGCGATGGTGTCGGCGGTCTTGAACCCGATGCCCCACACGTCCGAGGCGAGCTGGTAGGGCCGCTTGCGGACGGTGTCGATCGAGGCGTCCCCGTACTGCTTGTAGACGCGGACGGCCAGGGACGTGGAGACGCCGACGCCCTGCAGGAAGACCATGACCTCCTTGATGGCCTTCTGCTCCTGCCAGGCGTCCCCGATGCGCTTGGTGCGCTTGGGGCCGAGGCCCTGGACCTCGACGAGCCGCTCCGGCTCCTCCTCGATGACGCGCAGGATGTCGGTGCCGAAGTGCCCGACCATCCGGTCGGCCATCACCGGGCCGATGCCCTTGATCATGCCGGAGCCGAGGTAGCGGCGGATGCCCTGGATCGTCGCCGGCAGGACGGTCGTGTAGGAGTCGACCTCGAACTGCTTGCCGTACTTCGGATGCGAGCGCCACCGCCCCACCAGGCGCAGGCTCTCCCCCACCTGCGCGCCGAGCAGCGCGCCCACGACGGTGAGCAGGTCGGGCCCGCTCTTGGCGGTCGTGACGCGCGCGACGGTGTAGCCGGTGTCCTCGTTGGCGTAGGTGATCCGTTCCAGCACCGCCTCCAGCTCCGCCGGACGCGGCGTGGCGGGTGGGTTCGGGGAGGCCGGCACGCCCACCATGGTGCCCGATCGGCCCGGTGGGATGGCCGGATCCGGCAGACGTTCTGGATCTTCCCGTGATCACGACATACGTTCCGGGCGCACCCGTACACCAGCACCCATACAACGCGTACTGGGAGGTATCACCGGTGTTCCGCTCCCGAACCCGGGCACTGGCCGCGGCCGGCGGCCCCGTCCTGTCCGTCGTCCTCGCGCTCGCGGCCGCTCCGGCCGCGGCCTCGCCCCCCGCCCCGGCGAAGGACGGTCCGATCGCGGGCTTCACCGCGAAGAGCGCGCAGTGGCAGCGCCGGTACGAGCGGCTGCTGTCGGCCGTCCCGTCCGCGCGGACGGCCCGCGACCTGGACGCCGAGCTGGCGCGCGAGCCCGCGCTGGCCACCACGACCGGTGACCGGCACCGCGTCGGGCGGATCGTCGCCCGCCTCCGGTCCTACGGCCTGAAGCCCGAGGTCAGGACGTACTACGCCTACCTGTCCATGCCGGAGCGGGTGCGGGTCGAGATGACGGCGCCGCGGCACCGGACCCTGCCGGTCAAGGAGAGGCCGCGGCCCTGGCAGCGGTTCTACGACCAGGTCGTCCCCTCCCACAACGGCATGTCGCCGTCCGGGAACGTGCGGGGCGAGGTCGTCTACGCCAACTACGGCCGCCCCGAGGACTTCTCGCTGCTCGCCAGGAACGGCGTCTCGGTCAAGGGCAGGATCGTCCTCGTCCGGTACGGGGCGGTGTTCCGCGGCATCAAGCCGCGCGAGGCGGCCCGGCGCGGCGCCAAGGCGGTGCTCATCTACTCCGACCCGGCCGACGACGGGTCCGCGCGCGGCCCGGTGTACCCGGCCGGGCCGTGGCGCGCCTCCGACGGCATCCAGCGCGGCAGCATCGCGCAGATCCAGCTCGCGGCCGGGGACCCCCAGACGCCCGGCTGGCCGTCGGTGAAGGGCGCGCGGCGCGTCCCGCCGTCGGAGGCGCCGATGCTGAAGGGGCTGGTCCCGACCACGCCCATCTCCTACGGCGCGGCCGAACCGCTGCTGCGCGCGTTGAAGGGCAAGGAGGTGCCGAAGGAATGGCAGGGCGGCCTTCCGTTCCCGTACCGGTTCGGGCCGGGCGGGACGCAGGCGCACCTGGATGTGAAGAACACCTTCCAGGTGCGCCCGCTGTGGGACGTCATCGTGCGGATCCCCGGCAGCGAGCACCCCGAGCAGGAGGTCATGCTCGGCGCGCACCACGACTCCTGGGTGTACGGCAGCAGCGACAACCTGTCGGGCACAGAGAACGTTCTCCAGGTGGGGCGCGCCCTGGGGACGCTGCTCAAGAAGGGGTGGCGTCCTAAGCGCACGGTCGTCCTGGCCACGTGGGACGGCGAGGAGTACGGGCTGTTCGGCTCCACCGAGTACGCCGAGCAGCGCGCGGACCTGCTCCGCAACACCGTCGCCTACGTGAACATGGACGGCGCCGGAGGGTCGCATTTCGGCGCGTCGGCGACGCCCGCGCTGGACCGCTCGGTCATCGACGCCTCCAAGGAGGTTCTCTGGCCCGGCACGGACGGGACGCTGTACGAGGCGTGGAAGGCGCAGAACGCCGGCGAGACCCCGATCGACCGCATCGGCGGCGGCTCGGACTTCCAGGCGTTCTTCCAGCGGTACGGGGTGCCCGCCATGGACGTCGGCGCCGCGTCGCCGGGATCGTCCGGGAACTACCACTGCTCCTGCGACGACTTCTACTGGATGGAGCACTTCGGCGACCCGTCCTGGGAGTACCACGCGGCGATGGCGCGGCTGGCCGGCATCGCGACGCTGCGGCTCGCCAACGCCGACGTGATCGCGATGGGCTACCGCCCGTACGCGCAGGAGACGGCCCGGTACCTCGCCGACTTCACCGCCGAGCAGCGCAGGCGGCTCGGGTCCGTGGTCGTGGACGTCTCGCGCGACATCGCGCAGGCCGGGGCCTGGCAGCGGGCGGCGGAGGCGCTCCAGGCGCGCGCTGGGGAGGCACTGCGCGAGGGCGACACGGCCGCGTTCCGCCGCCTCAACGACAAGATCATGCAGACGGAGCGGGACCTGCTGGCGCGGGCCGGGCTGCCGGGCCGCCCCTGGTACCGGCACCAGATCTACGCGCCCGGGATCGACACCGGCTACGCCACGCAGCGGCTGCCCGGGCTGAACGACGCACTGTTCACGGAGCGCGACGTCCGCGCCGCCAGGGAGCAGGAGGCCCGCCTGTTCGAGGGACTGCGCGCCGCCACCCGCACCCTCACCCCGGAGGAGTGACCCGGAAGGCGTTCCCGCCGGAAACCGGCCACCTCGCCTCAAGATCATGTTAGTTTCCCCGCGCACCCCATTTGGATCTTGTGGGGGCGGGTGATCTGGAGGGGACGCGATGGCGCAGGGGCTCAGTCGGCGGGACTTCGGCAGGCTCGTGGGATCTGCGGGGCTCGGCCTCGCGGCGCCCGCGCTCGCCGGCGGATGCGGCACGGCGACCCAGCGGGCGGCGACGCGGGCGGGCACGCGGACGTGGCGGGTCTCCGGGACGGCGGGCGCCGGGCTCGGCGGCTTCGACAGCGCCGTCAAGTCGCTGATGCAGGCCCGGAACATCCCGTGCGGGTCGCTCGCCGTCATGCGCAAGGGCAAGCTCGTGCTCGCGCGCGGCTACACCTGGAGCGACGACGCGGCGCTGAGCGTCCAGCCGACGTCGCTGTTCCGGCTCGCCAGCCTCAGCAAGGCCGTCACGGCGACGGCGGTCGCCCGGCTCGTCCAGGACGGCAGGCTCAGCCTGTCGGCGCCCGTGACCGACCTGCTGACGCTGACGCCGCCGCCCGGCCAGTCCGCCGACCCGCGCCTCGCGCAGGTGACGGTGCGGCGGCTGCTGCAGCACCTCGGCGGCTGGGACCGCGACGTCTCCGGCGACCCGACCTACCGCGACCGCGCCACGGCGCAGCTGCTGGGCGTTCCGCTGCCGATCACCCGGGAGCACATGGTCCAGTACGGGACGGGCCTGAAGCTCGACCACGACCCCGGCACCACGTTCGCCTACAGCAACTACGGCTACCTGCTCCTCGGCCAGATCATCGCCAAGGCCGCGGGCATGGGCTACGAGCAGTACGTCCAGCAGAGCGTGCTGGGCCCCATGGGGATCACCCGGATGCGGCCCGGCCGGTCGCTGAAGGCCGACCGCGCGCCCGGGGAGGTGCCCTACTTCTCGCAGCGGACCGGCCCGTCGGTGTTCGACGCGGCCGGGACGACCCTCCCCGCCCCCTACGGCACGTTCAACGTGGAGAACCGCACCGCGATGGGCGGCTGGCTCGCGTCCGCCGTCGACTACGTGCGCTTCACCCGGATCCACGACGGCGGGACGAGCGTGCTGAACTCCTCCTCGATCGCCTCGATCTTCGCCAAGCCGGAGACGGGCCTGAACTCGGGCGGGTCCTACTACGGCTTCGGCTGGTACGTGCGCGACGTGACGGGCGGCCGGAACACCTGGCACTCCGGCGCGCTCGACGGAACCAGCACGATCGTGACGCGCCGCTACGACGGCGTGACCTGGGCGCTGCTGTTCGACCAGCGCGACGACCCCTCCGGGCTCACCTACGAGTACGACGACTTCAGCGCCCCGCTGCACAAGGTCGCGAACGCGGTGACGACCTGGCCGTCCACGGACCTGTTCGGCACGTACTTCTGACCCGTCCGCGGAGCTAGACCCGGGACGCGGCGGCGGCCGCGGGCGTGGCGCCAGCCGAGACCTCCAGCACGCCCGTCTCGGTGACCAGCGCGGTCACGAGGCGGGCGGGCGTCACGTCGAACGCGGGGTTGTACGCGCCGACCCCCTCCGGGGCGGTCCGCGCGCCGCCCCAGGCCAGGACCTCCCCGGCGTCGCGCTCCTCGATCGGCACGCCCGCGCCGTCGGGGAGCGCGAGGTCGACCGTGCTCCACGGCGCGGCGACCACCAGCGGGATCCCGGCCTCCCGGCAGGCCAGCGCCACGCCGACCGAGCCGATCTTGTTGGCGGTGTCGCCGTTGGCGGCGATCCGGTCGGCGCCGATGACCGCGACGTCCACCAGCCCGCGCAGGACGGTGCTCGGCGCGGCCCCGTCCGCCTGCACCACGCAGGGGATCCCGGCCTGGTCGAGCTCCCACGCGGTGAGCCGCGCGCCCTGCAGCAGGGGGCGGGTCTCGTCCGCGTAGACGATCTCGACGCGTCCCCGGCCGTGCAGTTCCCGGACGACGCCGAGGGCCGTCCCCCAGCCGGCGGTGGCGAGCGAGCCGGCGTTGCAGTGCGTCAGCACGCGCAGGGGCCGGTCCCCCGCCCGGGCGAGGATCCAGTCGGCGCCGAAGGCCCCGATGGCCCGGTTGCCGCGCACGTCCTCGTCGAGCAGGGCCTGGGCCTCGGCCGCCACCGCGTCGGCGCCCTGCGCGACGAACGGCAGGACCCGGTCCACCCCGGCGGCCAGGTTCACCGCCGTGGGGCGGGCCTCCCGGACCCGGGCGATCGCGGCGTCGCGCCCGGCGGCGTCCCAGCCCTCGCGCTCGGCCTGGCGCACCGCGAC
>NZ_JBEUPA010000125.1:0-26906 GCF_040492065.1 Actinomadura sp. NPDC000929
CCAGGATCAAACTCTCCATCAAGGTCCAACGACCAGCCAGGGGGCGAACCCCGACCAGCCAAACCTCAGGAAACAATCCCGGCATCACCATCCCCCACGAAGAGGGACAGCATTGCCTCAAAGAAATCCCCACCACCCCCGAAGAGATGGCACGGGGCGACCCGGCCGAATAAAGACCGGGCCGATAAGGCACTGGCTTTTAACACGCTGTTGAGTTCTCAAGAAACGGACACCCACCGCGCCGAACCCCGCTCTCGCGGACCCCGGCTCCGGGGCAACCCTTCAATCGTACCCGATCCGTCCTGGTTTAACCAACTTCGGGCGGTTCGGCCTCGTTAGTCCCTTTTGGGCGCGACACAGCGCACTCATCCGGGTCTGTGGAGGTTCCCCTCGGGGCCGGCCGCCTGTCGGCGTCCCGCTCCCCCGTGGGGCGTGTAGAACATTAGGTCCCGCCGCCGAGACCGTCAAATCGGCCCGCGCGGGGCATGTATCCGCAGCTCATCTCCTGTTTTCAGCCCTAAGACCATGCCCGGTCACGGTGCGCCGTAACCGCACTGTGACGTGTATCTACCGAAGTTTGCCCTCCTCATGACGACCGCCCGCCCGGAAAGGGTCCGGGCGGGCGGTCGGGAGGCGGTTCAGGAGGCGATCACCTCGACGCCGCCCACGTTGCGCTTGCCGCGCCGCAGCACGAGGAAGCGGCCGTGGAGCAGGTCAGCGGACGCCGGCACCGCGTCCTCCGACTCGACCTTGGCGTTGTTGAGGTAGGCGCCGCCCTGGGCGATGGCACGACGTGCCTCCGACTTGCTCTTGCACAGGCCGGACGCCACCAGAAGGTCCACCACCGGCGGCAGCTCTCCCGCGGGCACCTCCGCGCGCGGCACCTCGGAGAGGGCGGCCTGCAGCGTTCGCTCGTCCAGTTCCTCCAGGGAGCCCTGCCCGAACAGAGCACGGGAGGCCGCGATGACCCGCGCGGTCTCGTCCGCACCGTGCACGAGCGTGGTCATCTCCTCGGCGAGCGCCCGCTGCGGGGCCCGCGCGGCCGGACGGTCGGCGCCCTGCTTGACCAGGTCCTCGATCTCCTCGCGGGGACGGAAGCTGAAGAACTTCAGGAACTTCTCCACGTCCCGGTCGTCGGCGTTGATCCAGAACTGGTAGAACGCGTACGGCGACGTCAGCTCGGGATCGAGCCAGTAGGTCTCGCCGCCCGCGGTCTTGCCGAACTTGGACCCGTCCGCCTTGGTCAGCAGCGGCGTGGTCAGCGCGTGCGCGCTGCCTCCCTCCACCCGGCGGATCAGGTCGACGCCCGCGGTGAGGTTGCCCCACTGGTCGCTTCCGCCGGTCTGCAGCCGGCACCCGTGGCGCCGGTACAGCTCGAGGAAGTCCATGGACTGGAGCAGGACGTAGCTGAACTCGGTGTAGCTCATACCGGTGGAGTCGAGCCGGGCGCGGACGGTCTCGCGGGCCAGCATCCGGTTGACCGGGAAGTGCTTGCCGATGTCGCGCAGGAACTCGATGGCCGACATGGGGCCGGTCCAGTCGAGGTTGCTGACCATCGTCGCGGCGGTCGGCCCCTCGTCGAAGTCGAGGAACGCCGACACCTGCCCGCGGACCCGGTCGACCCAGCCGGCGACGGTCTCCTCGGAGTTCAGCACGCGTTCGGCGCTCTTGCCGCTCGGGTCGCCGATCAGGCCCGTGGCACCGCCGACCAGGCCGATCGGCCGGTGCCCGGCCTTCTGGAAGCGGCGCAGCGTGAGGATCTGGATGAGGTTGCCGAGGTGCAGCGAGGGCGCCGTCGGGTCGAAGCCGCAATAGAGGGTGACCGGTCCCGCGGCGAGCAAGGCCCGCAGTTCGTCCAGGTCGGTGGACTGCGCGATCAGGCCGCGCCACGCGAGATCATCCAGGATGTCGGTCACGGTCTCCCTCGTCTCCGGCTTGCATTCGGTGTACGCCCCCAGGCTGCACTGGCGGGCGGCTGTCACGCCAACGATATTCAACGTCCGCCGTGGCGGGGCGGCTACCGGCCGGCCTGGTGACCGCGCCGGGTCAGCCCTCGGCGGTGATCTTCCTGCGCTGCCTCGGGACGTGGGGGCGGTAGGGCGACACGCTGGGATCTCCGTCGATCCAGAACCGCCACGGGACCTCCTTGGCGCCGTTGACGCCGGTCCTGGGGCCGTTGCGGATCAATGCGGGGTCGGCGGGCTCGCCCTTGAGCACCGCCATCGGTCCGCCGGGCGCACACACGTCCAGTCCGTTCTGCTCGCGGGCGACGCCGAGGGCCTGGCAGAGCCGGGCCGGGCCGCGCGCCAGGTCGCGGACGGTCGAGCGCGGACGGCGCGCCCGTGCGACGTCCTCCCCCGCGATGATCTCCCCGGCGCGGAGCAGCACCGCCATGGACGTCCCGTCCGGGCCGCACACGAGGTTCATGCAGAAGTGCATGCCGTAGGTGAAGTAGACGTAGACGTGCCCGGGCGGCCCGAACATGACCTCGTTGCGCCGGGTCCGGCCCCGGTAGGCGTGCGAGGCCGGGTCCAGCGGCCCCGCGTAGGCCTCCACCTCGGTGAGCCGGGCCGCCACCTCCCCTTCCGGGGTGCGGTGGCTGATCACGTGCCCGAGCAGCGCGGGCGCGACCTCCTCCACCGGGCCGTCGAAGAACTCGCGGGGCAGCAACGCTCCGTCCATCGCCTCACCGTGGTCTAGGGAACAGCTTCGCCGGTCGACCAGCCTAGGGGGCGGTCCGCACCGCGGCGGCCGCCCCCGTCCCGCCGGGTCAGGCGTCCGAGCCGGCGGCCCAGGCGGCGTGGCCGTTGACGAGGCTGCGCAGCGCGCCCATCTGCTCGCGGACGCGGTCGGGCGCCGTCCCCCCGTAGGCCTTGCGGGATGCGAGGGCGCCCTGGACGTTCAGCACCTCGCGGACGTCCGGCGTCAGGTGCGGCGACACCTTGCCGAGCTCCTCGTCGGTGAGGTCGTCGAAGTCCTTGTCGTTGACCTGGCACCAGACGACGAGGTGCCCGACGACCTCGTGGGCGTCGCGGAACGCCACGCCGCGGCGGACGAGCAGCTCGGCGAGGTCGGTGGCGAGGGCGAAGCCGTCCGGGGCGAGGGCCTCCAGCCGCTCGGTGTTGACCCGCATGGTCGCGATGAGCCCGGACATGGCGGGCAGCACGAGCAGCAGCGTCTCGACGGAGTCGAACGCGCCCTCCTTGTCCTCCTGGAGGTCGCGGTTGTAGGTGAGCGGGAGGCCCTTGAGGGTCGTGAGCAGGCCGACGAGGTGCCCGATGAGGCGGCCGGCCTTGCCGCGCGCCAGCTCGGCGACGTCGGGGTTCTTCTTCTGCGGCATGATCGACGACCCGGTGGCGTAGGTGTCGTCCATCTCGATCCAGCGGAACTCCTGGGAGGCCCAGAGGCACACCTCCTCGCCGAGGCGGGACAGGTGCACGCCGATCAGGGCGGCCGCGAAGAGGAACTCGGCGACGAAGTCGCGGTCGGCGACGGCGTCCATGGAGTTGGGCGCGGCGGCGTCGAAGCCGAGCTCGGCGGCGGTGGCCTGCGGGTCCAGCGGCAGGGAGGAGCCGGCGAGGGCACCGGAGCCGAGCGGGGAGACGGCCGCGCGGCGGTCCCAGTCGCGCAGCCGGTCGATGTCGCGGGTGAGCGGCTGGACGTGCGCGAGGAGCTGGTGGGAGAACAGCACGGGCTGGGCGTGCTGGAGGTGCGTCATGCCGGGCGCGGCGACGCCGAGGTTGTGCTCGGCCTGCGCGATCAGCGCGGTCTCCAGCTCCACCAGCCGCGAGACGATCTGGCGGACGTGGTCGCGCAGGTACAGGCGCAGGTCGGTGGCGACCTGGTCGTTGCGGCTGCGGCCGGCGCGCAGCTTGCCGCCGAGGGCGCCGAGGCGCTCCAGCAGGCCCCGCTCCAGGGCGGTGTGGACGTCCTCGTCGGCGACCGTGGGGCGGAACTCGCCGCTGCGGCACGCCTCCTCGAGGTCGTCCAGGGCACCGATCATGCGCTCCAGCTCGTCGTCGGTGAGCAGGCCCGCCCGGTTGAGGACGCGGGCGTGCGCGCGCGATCCCATCAGGTCGTACGGGGCGAGCCGCCAGTCGAACTGGACGCTCACCGAGAGCCTCGCGAGCGCGTCCGACGGGCCGCCTTCGAACCGGCCGCCCCACAGCCGCGTCGGTGCCTTGGTCACGGAGAATCCTCTACTTCCCACCGCTGGTCGTTCGGTCAACTGCCATCTCACCATGCCGCCTCTGCCGGGCACGGCACGGATTGCCCCCCGCGTGGATCGCCTGGCGGCTGCGTCCGCAACAGCGTACGGCGAATCCGCCGGGTCCCGCGGATCAGGACGGGTCGGGGTCGGGGCCGCCCGGCGGCCCCTGGGTTCGTCGCTCGCGCGTGCCGGTCAGCCGCAGCAGCGCCTGGGCGAGGTCCTCCCCGCCGTGCGGGTCGCGGGCGATCACGAGGATCGAGTCGTCGCCCGCGACCGTGCCGAGGACGGACGGCCACTCGGCGTGGTCGATCGCCGAGGCCAGGTACTGGGCGGCGCCCGGCGGGGTCCGCACCATGACCAGGTTCGCCGACGCCTCGGCCGACACGAGCAGTTCGGCGGCGAGCCGGGACAGCCGGCCGGTGAAGGTCTCGGCGGCGCCGGTGCGGGCGCGGCGGATCCGCTCGCCGCCCTCGCCGGGCACGGCGTAGATCAGGCTGCCGTCGTCGGCGCGGAGCTTCACCGCGCCGATCTCGACCAGGTCGCGGGAGAGCGTGGCCTGGGTGACGTCCACCCCCTCGTCGCCGAGGAGCTTGGCGAGCTCGCCCTGCGAGTGCACGGGGTGCCGGGTCAGCAGGTCGATCACCCGGGCGTGCCGCGCGGCCTTGGTCATGGGGGTGGTCACCGGGCGCGCTCCAGGAGCCACACGAGCAGCGCCTTCTGGGCGTGCAGCCGGTTCTCGGCCTCGTCCCAGACCCGGCTGCGCGGGCCGTCGAGGACGGAGGCGGCGATCTCCTTGCCGCGGTAGGCGGGCAGGCAGTGCAGGACGACCGCCTCGGGATCGGCGAGGGCCAGCAGGTCCTCGGTCACCGAGTACGGCTCGTACAGCGAGGTGTCCTTGCCGTCCTGGCCCATCGACACCCACGTGTCGGTGGCGAGGACGTCGGCGCCGGAGGCGGCTCCGGCGGCGTCGGCGGTGACGGTCACGGACCCGCCGGTCGCGGCCGCGATCTCCGTCGCGCGCCCGACGACCGCGGGGTCGGGCGGCTGGGAGGCGGGGGCGCCGATCCGGACGTGCATCCCGGCGGTGGCGCAGCCGAGCAGGTAGGAGTGCGCCATGTTGTTGGCGCCGTCGCCGAAGTAGGCGAGGGTGACGCCGGCGAGACCGCCCTTCTCCTCCCGGACGGTCTGCAGGTCGGCGAGGATCTGGCAGGGGTGGAACTCGTCGGTGAGGGCGTTGACGACCGGGACCGCGGTGCCGGCGGCCATCTCCTCGATGCGCTCCTGCCCGCCCGTCCGCCACACGATGGCGCTGACCTGGCGTTCGAGGACGCGGGCGGTGTCGGCGATGGTCTCGCCGCGGCCGAGCTGGCTGGTGCCCGCGTCCATCACCAGGGGGTTGCCGCCGAGTTCGGCGATGCCGGCGGCGAACGACAGCCGGGTCCGGGTGGACGGCTTGTCGAACAGCACGGCCACCGAGCGGGGGCCCTCCAGCGGCCGGTGGCCGAAGCGGTTCTTCTTCACCTGGGCGGCGAGGTCGAGGACCTCGGCCTGCTCGCCGGGGCCGAGGTCGTCGTCCCGCAGAAAGTGCCTGGTCACGATCAGTTCTCCTGCTCGGGGGAGGCGGCGTCGAGGATACCGGGGAACGCGTCGGCGAACGAGCCCGCCTGCTCGGCGGTCAGGATCAGCGGCGGGGCGATGCGCACCGCGTCCGGCTGGACCGCGTTGACGAGGAAGCCGGCCTCGCGCGCGGCGGCCTCCACGGCGGCCGCGTGGGGCCCGGTCAGCACGGCGGCCCGCCACAGGCCGCGGCCCCGCACGCCCGCGAACAGCGGATGGTCGACGGCGTCGAGCCCCGCGGCCAGGGTCTCCCCCACGGAGGCGGCGTTGGCGAGCAGGCCGTCCTTCTCGATGGTGGTGAGGACGGCGAGGGCGGCGGCCGCGGCGATCGGGTTGCCGCCGAACGTGCTGCCGTGGTCTCCCTTGGCGAACAGGTCGCCGTGGGGACCGAAGGCGACGCACGCCCCGACCGGCAGGCCGCCGCCGAGGCCCTTGGCGAGCGTGAGGACGTCGGGTCTGGCGTTCTCGTGCTGGAACGCGAACCAGCTGCCGGTGCGGCCGATCGCGGACTGGATCTCGTCGGCGACGAACAGCGCGCCCGCCGCGTCGCAGATCCGGCGGACGGCGGCGAAGTACCCGTCCGGCGGCGGGACGACCCCGGCCTCGCCCTGCGTGGGCTCCAGGAACACCGCCGCGCAGCCCTCGTCCACCGCGGCGTCGAGCGCGCCCGCGTCCCCGTACGGGACGAACCGGACGTCGATCGCGAAGGGCCCGAACGGCTCCCGGATCGCGGCCTTGCCGGTCAGGCTCAGGGCGCCGAGCGTCCGGCCGTGGAAGCCGTTCTCGGCCGCGACGACGTACGGGCGCCCGTTCGCCTTCCCGTACTTGAGGGCGAGCTTGAGCGCGCACTCGTTCGCCTCGGTGCCGCTGTTGGCGAGGAAGACCTTCCCGTCGCCGCCGAGCAGCTCCCGCAGCCGCTCGGCGAGCAGCACCTCCGGCTCGTTCAGGAACAGGTTGGACGTGTGCGCGATGGTCGCGGCCTGGGACGCCACCGCCTCGACGAGCGCGGGGTGGGCGTGCCCGAGCGAGCTGACCGCGATCCCCGCGATGAGGTCGAGGTACTCGCGGCCGCCGGCGTCCCACACCCGGCAGCCCTCGCCGCGCGCGAGCGCCAGGGGCGGGACGCCGTAGTTCGGCATGAACGCCGCCTCGAACCGCTCCCTCAGGTCGCTCACGGGGTCGCCTCCGCTCCGGCGGCGCCCGCGAGACTGGGCAGCACCATCGTTCCGATCCCTTCGTCGGTGAAGATCTCCAGCAGCAGCGAGTGCAGGACGCGACCGTCCAGGACGTGGGCCTGGGGGACGCCGCCGCGCACGGCCGCCAGGCAGGCCTCCATCTTGGGCACCATCCCCGCCGACAGGTCCGGCAGCAGGACGGCCAGCTCGTCGGCGGTGAGCCGGTCGATGACGTCGTCGCTGTCCGGCCAGTCCGCGTACAGGCCCTCGACGTCGGTGAGGACGACGAGCTTCGCCGCGTCCAGCGCCACGGCCAGCGCGGCGGCGGCGGTGTCGGCGTTGACGTTGTAGACCTCGCCGTCGTCGCCGCGCGCGACGCTGGAGATGACCGGGATGCGGCCGTCGTCCAGCAGCGCGCGCACGGCCCCGACCTGCACTTCGACGATCTCGCCGACCTGGCCGATGTCGACGCGCGCGCCGTCCACGACCGCGTGCTTGCGCTCGGCGGTGAACAGGTTCGCGTCCTCGCCGGACATGCCGAGCGCGAACGGGCCGTGCCGGTTGATCAGGCCGACGACGTCGCGCTGGACCTGCCCGGTCAGCACCATCCGGACGACCTCCATGGCCTCCGGGGTGGTGACCCGCAGGCCGGCGGTGAAGGTCGAGTCGATGCCGTTGCGGGCCAGCGCCGCGTTGATCTGCGGGCCGCCGCCGTGCACGACGACCGGCCTCAGCCCGGCGTAGCGCAGGAACACCACGTCCTCGGCGAAGGAGTGCCGCAGCCGCTCATCGGTCATCGCGTGCCCGCCGTACTTGATCACGACGGTCTTGCCGTGGAAGCGCTCCAGCCACGGCAGCGCCTTGATCAGGGTCTCGGCCTTGTCCATCACGCCGAGCCGGTTCTTGCGCATCTGCGCGCCCGGGGTGACGGCGCTCATGTGGAGTACGCCGAGTTCTCGTGGACGTACTCGGCCGTGAGGTCGGTCGTCCAGACGGTGGCGCTGTGCGGCCCGGCGGACAGGTCGACGGTGATCGTCACGTCGCGGGGACGCAGGTCGACCTTGTCGCGGTCGTCGCCGAACGAGCCGTTCCGGCACACCCACACGCCGTTGATGGCGACGTTGAGGTGGTCGGGCTCGAACACCGCGTCGGTGGTGCCGACGGCCGACAGCACCCGCCCCCAGTTGGGGTCCTCGCCGTGGATGGCGCACTTGAGCAGGTTGTTGCGGGCGACGGAGCGGCCGACCGTGACCGCGTCGTCCTCGGAGGCCGCGCCGACGACCTCGATCGCGATGGCCTTGGACGCGCCCTCGGCGTCCACGAGGAGCTGCCGGGTGAGGTCGCCGCACACCTCGGTGAGCAGCGCGGTGAACTCCTCCTCGTCCGGGACGACCTCGGCGGCGCCGGAGGCGAGCAGCAGCACGGTGTCGTTGGTGGACATGCACCCGTCGGCGTCGAGCCGGTCGAGGGTGACGCCGGTGGCCGCGCGCAGCGCCCGGTCCAGCGCGTCGGCGGGCAGGTCGGCGTCGGTGGTGACGACGCACAGCATGGTGGCCAGGGACGGGGCGAGCATGCCCGCGCCCTTGGCCATCGCGCCGATCATGTAGCCGCCGGCGCCCTGCCGGAAGGAGATCTTGGCGACGGTGTCGGTGGTGCGGATGGCGTCGGCGGCGGCGAGCCCGCCGTCTCCGCGCGACAGCTCGGCGGCGGCCTTGTCGACGCCGGTCAGCAGCAGGTCCATGGGCAGCCGCTCGCCGATCAGCCCGGTGGAGCAGACGGCGATCTCGCCCGCCGAGTCGTCCAGCACCTCGGCGGCCTTCTCGGCGGTGGCGTGGGTGTCCTGGAAGCCGGCGGCGCCGGTGCAGGCGTTGGCGCCGCCCGCGTTCAGCACGACGGCGCGGACGCGGGCGCCCTTGAGGACCTGCTCGGACCACAGCACGGGCGCGGCCCGCACGCGGTTGCGGGTGAAGACGCCGGCGGCCGCGCGGGACGGCCCGTCGTTGACGACGAGGGCCAGGTCGCGGTTGCCGCTGTCCTTCAGCCCGGCGACGACGCCGGCGGCGCGGAAACCCCGGGGGGCGGTGACGCTCAAGGGGACACTCCGATCGTGGTCAGGCCGAGTTCTTCCGGGAGGCCGAGGGCGAGGTTGGCGCTCTGCACCGCGCCGCCCGCGGTGCCCTTGGTGAGGTTGTCGATGGCGGCGACCACGACGACGCGTCCGGCCGCCTCGTCCAGCGCGACCTGCACGAGGACGGTGTTCGCGCCGAGGGTCATGGACGTGGCGGGCCACTGCCCCTCGGGCAGCAGCCCGAGGAACGGCTCGCCCGCGTACGCCTCCTCGTAGGCGGCGCGCAGCGAGGCGGCGGTGACGCCGGGACGCGCCTTCGCGGTGCAGGTGGCGAGGATTCCGCGGCTCATCGGCACGAGCGTGGGGGTGAAGGAGACCGAGACGGGTTCCCCCGCCGCCGCGCTGAGGTTCTGGATCATCTCGGGCGTATGCCTATGCGTGCCGCCGACGGCGTAGGCGGACACCGAGCCCATCACCTCGCTGCCCAGTAGGTGCGGTTTGAGGGCCCGTCCAGCGCCGGAGGTCCCCGACGCCGCCACCACGACGACGTCGGGTTCGGCGAGGCCCGCGACGAGCGCGGGGAACATCGCGAGGGAGACCGCCGTCGGGTAGCAGCCGGGGACCGCGACGCGCCTCGCGGAGCGCAGCGCCTCCCGGTGGCCGGGCAGTTCGGGCAGGCCGTAGGGCCAGGTGCCCGCGTGCGGGGTGCCGTAGAACCGCTCCCAGTCGGCGGGGTCGGCGAGGCGGTGGTCGGCGCCGCAGTCGATGACCAGGACGTCCTCGCCCAGCTGCTCGGCGAGCGGCCCGGACCGGCCGTGGGGCAGCGCCAGGAACACCACGTCGTGGCCGGACAGCGTGCCGGGGGTCGTCTCCTCCAGGACGCGTCCGGCGAGGGATCGCAGGTGGGGCTGGTGCGCGCCGAGCTCGGCGCCCGCGTTGGAGCCCGCCGTGAGCGCGCCGATCTCGAACTCTGGATGCCCCGCGAGGATGCGCAGCACCTCGCCGCCCGCGTAACCGCTGGCGCCGGCGACCGCCGTCCGGATTCCCATGTCCACTCTGCCCTTCTCCGACGTCAAGCAAGAGTATGCATGAGGCTGGATGCCTATTCAACGACGGGTTACGTCATTCACACCGCTGAGACAAGCGCCACAGCCAGAAGTACTTAGGCCTCTAATGATTTGCTATCTAAACATCAGCGGTCTAACATCGCTCACATGGAGAACCCCGGCCTCGACGACCTCAAGGCGTTCGGCCCCGTGGAGGAGTGGCCGATCGGGCGGCTCTTCGGCGCCGCGGCACGGCTGTCGGGCCCGATCGTGTGGCGCATCATCGAGCGGCACGGCATCAGCCCGGCGGGCTTCTTCCTGCTCCGCCTGCTCATCGTCGAGGACGGCCTGCGCCCTGGCGAGGTCGCCAAGCGCCTGATGGTCACCCCCGCCACGGTGACCTCGGTCGTCGACACGCTGGAGCGCAACGGGCACGTGCGGCGCGAGCGCTCCTACCGGGACCGGCGCGGCGTGATGCTGCTCATCACCGACTCCGGCCGGCGGTTCCTGGCCGAGAAGTCCGGTCCCATCGGCCGCGATCTGTCCCGCCTCTACGACGTCGTCGGCGAGGACGACGAGGCGGCCGTCCGCCGGTTCCTGCTCAAGTTGATCCACAAATTCGAGAACTACTCCCCCGACGAGGAAGCGAAGGGAGACGGCGCGTGACCAATCCCCCCGAAACCGCCGTTCGCACGGTCGACCTGAGGAAGACCTACCCCGCGTCCGGCCCGCGGCCCGCGGTGCCCGCCGTCCAGGGCATCGACCTGGACGTCCCGCGCGGCGAGTTCTTCGGCCTGCTCGGCCCGAACGGCGCGGGCAAGTCGACCACCATCGGCATGCTCACCACGCTCGTCGTCCCGACCGGCGGCACAGCTAGCGTCTCCGGCCTGGACGTGGTCAGGGACGCCGTCGAGATCAAGCGCCGTATCGGCGTCGTCTCGCAGAACAACACCCTCGACAGCGACCTCACCGTCGCCGAGAACCTGGAGTTCCGCGGCCGGTACTTCGGGCTCGGCGCGCGGGACGCCCGCAAGCGCGCCGCCGAACTGCTGGAGCTGTTCGGGTTGACCGAGCAGCGCGGCGGCAACCCGTTCGAGATCTCCGGCGGGCAGGCCAAGCGGGTGATGATCTGCCGTGCCCTCATGCACGGCCCCGAGGTGCTGTTCCTGGACGAGCCGACCGCCGGGCTCGACCCGCAGACCCGCACCAACCTCTGGGAGGTGCTGCGGGGGCTCCAGAGGGGCGGCCAGACGATCCTGCTCACGACCCACTACATGGAGGAGGCCGAGGCGCTCTGCGACCGGGTCGCGGTCGTCGACCACGGCAGGATCCTCGCCAGCGGCACGGTGGACCAGCTGAAGTCCAGCGCCGGCGCGGACACGGTCATCACCGTGGCCTACGACTCCCCCGCCCCCGACGGGGTCAAGGCCCTCGGCGACAGGGAGGGCATCAGCAAGGTCGAGATCAACGACGGCCAGGTGCGCGTGTTCGCCGCCGAGCCCGACGGCATCCTCGGCGAGCTCGTGGAGATCGGGTCCGTGGCCGGCGTCGGAGTCACCGACGCCAGCCAGCTGCGTCCCAGTCTGGAGACCGTCTTCCTCGCCCTCACCGGAAGGGACTACCGCGATTGACCTCGCCCCTGCCGAAGCAACGGGCTTCAACCCTCGCGAGTCGAGCTTTCTGCTTTCCCAGACGGCAGCCGACCCGAATGAACGGCGAGGGGCAGAGTGCTGCCCGTCGGTCTTACACCGGCTCCACAGACCTCACATCCCGCCAGCCCGGCGGTAGACCCGGTCGGTTTGGTTCTCACCGACCAAGCGTCACCACGAGTATCACTCCTGCCACGATTCGTGGCCGCGATGGAGGCAAGCAATGAGCACCACCGTTCTGGCACCGCCGCCGCCGGCGCGGGCCACCGTCCCCCGCACGTTCGCCGCGATGATGGCGCGCGAGGCGCGGGTCATGCGCAAGAACTTCCTGGCGACGTTCCTCCGGGTGCTGGTGCAGCCGGTCATGTTCGTGTTCGTGTTCGCCTACGTGCTGCCGAAGCTCGGCGGCGGGGCCATGGCGGGAGGGCCGGGCGGGCCGACGTTCTCCACCATCCTGCTCCCCGGGCTCGTCGGCTCGTCGATCATCATGCAGGCGATGATGGCGGTGATCTTCCCGCTGATGATGGAGCTGACCTGGCAGAAATCGATCACCGACCGGGCGCTGGCGCCGGTGCCGGTGCCGCTGCTGGCCGTCCAGAAGATCATCGCGGCGGCGACGCAGGGCCTGATCGGCGGGCTGCTGGTGTTCCCCGCGGTGCTGTTCATCCACGCCGACGGCCAGTCGCCCGAGGTGCACGTGGACAACTGGCCGGTGCTGATCGCGGTGATGGTGGTCGGGGCGCTGATGTCGGCGTCCGGCGGGCTGCTGCTCGGGACCCTGATGAACCCGCAGAAGGTCCAGATGCTGTTCGCGATGGTCCTGCTGCCGATGACGATGCTCGGCTGCGTCTACTACCCCTGGTCGGCGCTGGACAACATCCGCTGGCTGCAGATCCTCAGCCTGTTCAACCCGCTGGTGTACGTGAGCGAGGGGCTGCGCAGCGCGCTCACGCCCGAGATCCCGCACATGCCGGTGTGGGCGTTCATGCTCGCCATCGTCGGCGGGACGGTCCTGCTGACGTGGGCGGCGACCCGCACCTTCACCAAGCGCGTGCTGACCTGACCTGAACCGCGGCGGCCCCGTGCGGAGACCTCTCCGCACGGGGCCGCCGCGCCGGCGCCGCTGGTCCGCGCTACATCGGTTCGGCCTCGGTGAGGCCGCACGACCGGTCCATGCGCAGCCAGCGGGTGATGCCGAGGGTGCGCAGGAACGGCACGTCGTGGCTGACCACGATCAGCGCCCCCTCGTAGGCGGCGAGCGCCTGCCCGAGCTGCGCGGCGCTGGCCATGTCGAGGTTGTTCGTCGGCTCGTCCAGCAGGAGCAGCTGCGGGGCCGGCTCGGCGAGCAGCAGCGACGCCAGCACGGCGCGGAACCGCTCGCCGCCCGACAGGGTCCCGGCCGGCTGGTCGGCCCGCGCTCCGCGGAACAGGAACCGCGCCAGGCCCGCCCGGATGCGCGCGGGCGGAGCCGACGGCGCCTGAGCCCGGACGTTCTCGGCGACGCTGAGGCCCTCGTCGAGGACGTCCAGCCGCTGCGGCAGGTACCGGACGCCGTCCACACCGATCTTCACGGCCGTGCCCTCGGGGACCCGGTCGCCCACGAGCGCCCGCAGGAACGTGGTCTTACCCGAGCCGTTGGGCCCGACCAGGGCGATCCGTTCCGGCCCCCGGACGATCAGCTCGCCCAGCGTGCCGGGTTCCGGGTCGGGGGCGGCGAGCCCCGTCACGGTCAGCACCGTCCGCCCCGCCGGGACGCGGGTGGCGGGCAGTTCGACGCGGATCTCGGCGTCCTCGCGGACGGCCCCCTCGGCCTCGGTGAGCCGCGTGCGGGCGTCGGCGAGCCTCTCCTCGTGCATGATGCGGTGCTTGCCGGCCGAGACCTGGGCCTGCCGCTTGCGCTCGCCCATAATGATCTTCGGCTCGCGCTTGTTCTCCTGCATCTTGTTGCCGTAGCGCTTGCGGCGGGCCAGCTTGACCTGGGCCTCCTCCAGCTCCCGCTTCTGCCGCCGCAGGTCGGTCTCGGCGGCCCTGACGGTCCGCTCCGCGGCCTCCCGCTCCACCGCGAGCAGGTCCTCGTACGCCGACAGGTTGCCGCCGAAGGACCGGACGGCGCCCTCGCGCAGGTCGGCGATCTCGTCGACCCGGTCGAGCAGCTCACGGTCGTGGCTGACGACGACGAGCACGCCCGTCCAGGACGCCACCGCCTCGTACAGGCGGTGCCGCGCGTCCAGGTCCAGGTTGTTGGTCGGCTCGTCGAGCAGCAGGACGTCCGGCCCCGCCAGGAAACGCGCGGCCAGCCCGACCATCACGGCCTCGCCGCCCGACAGCGTCGGGACCGTGCGGTCCAGCCCGAGGTGCCCGAGGCCGAGCCGGTCGAGCTCGGCGGCGGCGCGCTCCTCGACGTCCCAGTCGTCCCCGACGGCGGCGAAGTTCTCCTCGGTGGCCTCGCCGCGCTCGATGGCGTGCAGGGCCGCGCGGGTCGCGGTGATGCCGAGCAGGTCCGACACCGTGGCGGCGTCGTCGAGGACGAGGTTCTGCGGCAGGTAGCCGACCTCCCCGTCGACGCTGACGGTGCCCGAGCCCGCGCGCAGCTCGCCGGCGATGATCTTCAGCAGGGTCGACTTCCCGGACCCGTTGACGCCGATCAGGCCGGTCCTGCCGGCGCCGAACGCGACGTCCAGCCCGTCCAGCACGACCGTGCCGTCCTCCCACGCGAACGACAGATCCGAGCACACGATGGCAAATGACATTGGGCCGCCTCCATGGTGGTGAGAAAGATGCGTGACGCATGGAGACACCGCGGAGCGCGCGACGCGCCGGCGGGCATGAGAAAGCCCGGCGGGTAAGAGTCCGCACTGAGGTCACGTGCGCGGGCCGGAGAACGGCCACTGCGCGGTGTCGGACCTCAGATCCTCAATGGACTCCCCTACCGGGCGGCGATGTGACGCGGTCGAGAATACCCGACGACCTATCGCAACACAAGTAGCGTTAGGAATCGGCCCGTCCACCGTGGCCGGGACGCGCGCGTGCCCCGGACCCCTCGCGGGGATCCGGGGCACGCCCGCATACCGTCAGGCGCCGCGCAGGACGGCTCCGGTCCGCTCGGACGCGGCGGCCACGGCGGAGTCGCGGGCCTGCGACGCCTCCTCGGCCGTGAGCGTCCGGTCCGGGGCGCGGAACCGCAGCGAGTACGCCAGCGACTTGCGTCCCTCGCCCACCTGCTCGCCCGTGTAGACGTCGAACAGCCGGATCGCCTCCAGGAGCCCGCCCGCGCCTTCGCGCAGGGCCGCCTCGACCTCCGCGGCCGGGACGCCGGAGTCCACGACCAGCGCGACGTCCTGCACCGCGACCGGGTACGACGACACGTGCGGCGCGCGGACGCTCACCGGCTCGCCCAGGCGGCGCAGCTCCAGCTCCATCGCGCACGACCGCGCGGGCAGCCCGTACGCCTTCGTGACGCGCGGGTGCAGCTCGCCGGCGTGCCCGACCAGGGTGTCGCCCACGTACAGCGCGGCGCAGCGGCCCGGATGCCAGGGCGCGTGCTGGTCGGCCTTCACCGTCAGCTCGACGCCGACCTCGCGGGCCACCGTGCGGGCGGCCTCGACCGCGTCGGCCCACAGCGCCGGACGGCCCTCGCCCCACCAGCCCGACGGCTCGCGGTCGCCCGCCAGCACGGCCGCGACCCGGTACGGCTGGTCCGGCAGCGCGGCCTCCAGCGCGGCGACCTCCTCGGCCGTCGGGCCGCGGTCCACGGCGAGCCGCGGCGCCCGCTCCGGTGCGTCCGGGCGCGGCCGGAACACCATGCCGACCTCGAACAGCGCGACGTCGCCGAAGCCGCGTCCCACGTTGAGCGCGAGCGCCTTGAGCAGGCCCGGCAGCAGCGTGGTGCGCAGCAGCGGCTCCTCCTCCGACATCGGGTTCGCGAGCCGCAGCGTCCGCCGCCGCGCGTCGTCCTCGGGGAGCTGGAGGCCGTCCAGGTCCTTGTCGGCGACGAACGGGAAGGCGAGCGCCTCCACGTACCCGGCGCCGGCGAGCGCGCGGCCGACCCGGCGGCGCAGCCGCTGCTCGGCGGTCAGGCCCTTGCCCGCCGCCGGACGCGGCGCCCGGGCCGGGATGTTCTCGTACCCCTCCAGGCGGAGGACCTCCTCGGCGAGGTCATTGGGCGCGGTGAGGTCGGGGCGCCAGGACGGCGGCGTCACCGTCAGCACGTCGTCGCCGGTCACCGTGCAGCCGACCTGCTCCAGGCGCCGGACGACCGTGTCCCTGCCGTAGACCACGCCCGCGACCCGGTCGGGATGCCCCGCGGGCATCGTCACCACGGCCCGCTCGACCGGCGCCTCGGCGTGCGTGACGCCGGGCACGATCTTCGCGCCGCCCAGCTCGGCGAGCATCCGCACCGCCCGGTACGAGGCGTACAGCGGCAGCTCGCGGTCGACGCCGCGCTCGAACCGGTGGGACGCCTCGCTGTGCAGCCGGTGCCGGCGGCTCATCCGCGCGGTCCCCATGGCGTCGAAGTGCGCGGCCTCGACGACCATGTCGCTCGACCGCTCGTCGATCTCGGTGGCGAGCCCGCCCATCGTGCCGGCCATCGAGATCGGCCCCGACGCGTCGGTGATGAGGATGTCGTCGGGGTCGAGGGTCCGCTTGACGTGGTCCAGCGTCTCCAGCCGCTCGCCGGGCTCGGCGCGCCGCACGACGATCGGGCCGGTCAGCTTGTTCCGGTCGAAGGCGTGCAGCGGCTGCCCGAGCTCCAGCATCAGGTAGTTGGTGATGTCGACCGCCAGCGACACCGGCCGCATCCCCGCGCGGTGCAGGCGCACCTGCATCCACATCGGGGTCCGCGCGTCCGGGTCGAAGCCGCTCACCTCGCGCAGGACGAACCGGTCGCACACCGCCGGGTCGCCGATGCTCGCCGGGTAGCTCGGGCCCTCGTCCCCTTCCGGCAGCGCCACGTCCGCCGGGTCCCTGAACGGGACCCCGTAGGCGATGGCGGCCTCGCGGGCGATGCCGCGGATGGACAGGGCGTAGCCGCGGTCGGGCGTCACGGCGATGTCGAGGACGTCGTCGCGCAGCCCGAGCATCTCGATCGCGTCCGCGCCGACGGGGGCGTCCGGCGGCAGGACGAGGATGCCGCCGTGGTCGTCGCCGATCCCGAGCTCGGTCACCGAGCAGATCATGCCCGCCGACATCCGGCCGTAGGTCTTGCGGGCGCCGATCTCGAACCCGCCGGGCAGCACGCCGCCCGGAAGGACGACCACGACGCGGTCGCCCACCGCGAAGTTGGTGGCGCCGCAGATGATGCTCTGCGGCTCCCCCGTCCCGTTGGCGTCGCCGACGTTCACCTGGCAGTGGCGGATCGGCTTCTTGAAGCCGGTCAGCTCCTCGATCTCCAGGACCTCGCCGACCACCAGGGGGCCGGCGATGTCGGCGCCGGCCGACTCGACCGTCTCGACCTCCAGGCCCGCGGCGATCAGCTCGGCGGCCAGCGCGCGGCCCGTGACGTCGGCCGGGAGCTCGACGTACTCGCGCAGCCAGGAAAGCGGGGCCCGCATCAGATCTCCGTCCCGAACGGGAGGGTGAACCGGACGTCGCCCTCCACCATGTCGTACATGTCTTCCACACCGTGCCGGAACATCAGCGTCCGCTCGACGCCCAGCCCGAACGCCCAGCCGCTGTAGCGGTCGGGGTCGACCCCGCAGGCCACCAGCACCCGCGGGTTGACCATGCCGCAGCCGCCGAGCTCGATCCAGCCCTCCGAACCGCAGGTGCGGCACGGGTCGCCGCCCGGCTCCGCGGACGCGCCCCGGCACACGAAGCACTGCATGTCCACCTCGGCGGACGGCTCGGTGAACGGGAAGTACGACGGCCTGAACCGCGTCCTCAGCCCCTCGCCGAACATGCCGGAGACGAACGCGTCGATGCCGCCCCGCAGGTCGGCCATCGTCAGCCCCTCGTCGACCGCCAGGCCCTCCAGCTGGTGGAACACCGGGCTGTGCGTGGCGTCCAGCTCGTCGGTGCGGAACGTGCGGCCGGGCGCCACCACGTACACCGGCAGCGGCCGCGACAGCAGCGACCGGATCTGCATCGGCGAGGTGTGGGTGCGCATCACCAGCCCGGAGTCCTCCGACTCGACGAAGAAGGTGTCCTGCATGGTGCGGGCAGGGTGGTCGGGCAGGAAGTTCAGGGCGTCGAAGTTGAACCACTCCGCCTCGACCTCGGGCCCCTCGGAGACCTCGAAGCCCATCGAGACGAAGACGTCGGCCATCCGCTCCTGCAACGTGGTCAGCGGGTGGCGGGCTCCGCGCGGCGCGCGGTCCCACGGGAGGGTGACGTCGACGGTCTCCTCGACGAGGACGCGGCGGTCGCGCTCGTCCTCCAGCTCCGCCTGGCGCTCCTTGAGCGCCTTCGCCACCGCGCCCCGGGCCGCGCCGATGCGCTTTCCGGCCTCGGCGCGGGCCGCGGGCGGCAGCGCGCCGATCTCGCGGTTGGCCAGGGCCAGCGGCGAACGGTCGCCGGCGTGCGCCAGCCGGACCTGCTTCAGGGCGTCGAGGTCGGCGGCCGCGGCGATCGCAGCGAGCGCCTCGGCGCGGGCCCGCTCCAGCTCCTCGGGCTGCAGCGCGGACACCTCGACGGGGTCATAGGAATTGTTGGGTGCAGACATGTGGTGTGATCGACTCCGGTCGGCGTGGGACGCCCGCAGTCTAGTGCGCGGGCGGAGAACATCCGGAAAGCGTGCGCGTGACGCGCTGGCCCGACCAGGGGCCCGTTGCCGTGCCGCCGCGTGGACCGCGGTTCAGCCGGCGTAGTCGGGGGCCCCTGCGGGCACGGTAAATCGGAACTCGGCGCCGCCGCCGGGCGCCCGCCGCACAGTGATCACACCGCCGTGCGCCTCGACCAGCCCCTTGACGATGTAGAGCCCGAGCCCGGTACCGCCGCGGCGGCTGCCGCCGGGGCCGCGCCAGAACTGCCGGAAGACGCGCTGGACGGCCTCGGGCGGAATGCCCTCGCCCTCGTCGCGCACCGACACGGCCGCCCCCTCCTTATGCGCGTCCGGCTCCACCACAATGGTGACAGTACCCGCTCCGTGGCGCACCGCGTTTTCGACGAGGTTGCCGAGGATCTGATCCACCTTGTCGGGATCGAGCCACATCTCGGGCAGCTCGCCGCGCGTCTCGAAGCGGAAGCGGTCCTCCGGCTCCCCGGCCGCGACGCGGCCCGCGATGACCTTGCGGACCTCCTCGGGCAGGTCGACGACCTGGCGGCGCATCTCCAGCCGGCCCGACTCGATGCGGGACACGTCCAGCAGCTCGGTGATCAGCCGGGTGACCCGGTCGGCGTCGGCGTTGACGGTCTCCAGCATCACCCGCTTCTGGTCGTCGTTGAAGCGGTGCCACTTGGCCAGCAGCGTCGCGGTGAACCCCTTGACGCTGGTGAGCGGTGAGCGCAGCTCGTGGGCGACGGTGGAGACGAGGTCGGCGCGGTCGCGCTCCTGCCGGGCGCGGTGCAGGGCGTCGCGCAGGCACACGGTGAACCGTTCCACGCGGCGTTCGGCGTCGCGCCGGTACGCCGCGGTCACCAGCACCTCGGTACCGCCGGGAAGGAACAGCACCCGCTCGGGATGGCGGGTCCGCGTGGACAGGCCGTCGTAGGGGGCCAGGCACTTCCACCAGTCACGGCCCTCGGCGTCGTGCAGCGGCAGGACGTCGCGGAAGTCGCGGCCCACGGCCGACCCCACGGGGATCCCCGTGATCCGCGCGGCGGCGGCGTTGAACACGATCACGCGGGCGTCCCGGCCGGCGACCATCAGCCCGTCGGGCAGGTCGTCCGGGCGGCCCTCCTCGGGGCCCGGCCCGGACCCCGCCTCGGGTCCGCGCGCGGCCACGAGAGGGGACTCCTCTCCGCCCACAGCGGCCTCCAGAACACCGATGGGGAACGCGGCCTGTCGGAAAGAGACTCTAGCCGGAGTCGGGCCCCTAACGGGACCCGGAAACCGCCTCGCGGCAAGGCATGTGTAGCCTCCGTGCAGGGTGTCGCCGTCTTCCGCGGAGGGCCGGAACAGCGGTTCGCGCCCTTATCCGGACCTCGTGGGCGAGTCCTGGGCGGACAGCGCGGCCTCGACATCGGGGTGGATCGCGAACAGCCGGTGCAGGCCAGTGATCATCAGTAGCCGCAGCTGGGCGGGCCGCACCCCGGCGAGCGCGATCTCGCCGCCGTCGGCGGAGAGCTGGTTGTGCGCGGCGACCAGCGCCCCGAGCCCGGCCGCGTCGCAGAACGGGACGGCGGTGAAGTCGGCCACCAGACGGCGCGGCCCCGCGCCGGGCAGCCGCCCGTGCATCTCGACGAGCCGGTCGCGCAGCGGTCCGGCGGTGCGCAGGTCGATCTCCCCGGCCACCGCGACGACGGCCGTGCGGGCCCCGACCCTGGTGGTCTCGATGCGCAGCCCGTCGCCGGCGTGCGCGCAGGAGACGTCGGGGGCGGCCCCCGAAAAGGCGTCCGGGACGGCGGAGGCCCGGACCGCACCGGCCCGGCACCGCACCTCCGGGGGGCGTCGGCCCGCCCTTCCGGCCCGCCTGCTCTCCTCGGTCATCACGCTCGCCCCCACTCTGTGCGGCCTCGTCGCCGCCCTGGTCAACCCACTGATCAACACGTTAGGCGCGGTACCGCGACGGCGTGATCCCCCGCCGGTCGCGGTTCCCGCTCCTACCCGCGGACGAGCCCCGCGCGGCGGCAGGCCCCCCTGCCCCGCGTCCACGTGGGGACCATCTTCCCAGCTCACCCGTCACGGGGCGGCGCCAATGGCGACCGCATGCGGCCATTCGATCACGGAATGCAGTGAAAACACCGGGACCGCGCCGCGCCTCACGTACCGCTCGGGCGCTCTCCCTGGGAGCCGCGCTGCGCCCGGGCCGACGCATAGAGGCATACGGCGGCGGCCGTCGCCAGGTTCAGGCTCTCGGCCCGCCCGTAGATGGGCACACGGACGACCTCGTCCACATGCCGCAGGATCTCCTCGGGCAGCCCCCACGCCTCGTTCCCGAACACCCAGGCGGTGGGGCGCGCGAGCACGCCCTCGTCGATCGCCTCGTCGAGGGTGCGGTCGCCCGCGCCGTCGGCGGCGAGGACGGTCAGCCCCGCGCCCTTCAGCTCCGGGATCAGCGCGTCGAACCGGGGGCCGACGACGACCGGCAGGTGGAACAGGCTGCCCGCGGAGGCGCGGACGCACTTGCCGTTGTAAGGGTCGACGGACGCGTCGGTGAACACGACCGTCTCCGAGCCCGCCGCGTCGGCGGTGCGCAGGACGGTTCCCGCGTTGCCTGGGTCGCGGACGTGCGCCAGCACGGTCACCAGCCGTGGACCGTTCTCCAGCGCCCGGTCCAGCGGGACGTCGACGAACTCGCAGACCGCCAGCAGCCCCTGCGGGGTGACGGTCTGGGCCAGTTCGGCCATGATCTCGCCGCTGACGCGCAGCACCGGCGCGCCGGCGCGCTCGGCGGCGAGCACCAGCTCCGGGTGGCGGGCCTCCGCCTCGGCCGTGGTGAACAGCTCGGCGAGGCCGCCGGGGATCTGCAGCGCCTCCCGCACCGCCTGCGGCCCCTCGGCGAGGAACCGGTTCTCGCGGCGCCGGAAGGCGCGCTTGGCGAGCCGACGAGCGGCCTTCACCCGTGGTGATCGGAGAGAGGTCAGCTCGCGGCCCGCCATGTCGCTGTGATCGCCCGTGTGCCGGTCACCCGGCTCAGGCCGCCTCCGAACCCTCGGCCGGCAGCGCGTCCTTGGCGATCTTCACCAGGGCGGCGAAAGCCGGGGCGTCGTTGACGGCGAGCTCGGCGAGCATGCGCCGGTCGACCTCGACCTCGGCGGCCTTGAGGCCCTGGATGAACCGGTTGTAGGTGATGCCGTTGGCGCGGGCCGCGGCGTTGATCCGCTGGATCCACAGCCGGCGGAACTGGCCCTTGCGGTCCTTGCGGTCCCGGAAGGCGTAGGTCATCGAGTGGAGCTGCTGCTCCTTGGCCTTGCGGTACAGGCGCGAACGCTGCCCGCGGTAGCCGCTCGACCGCTCCAGGACGACCCGACGCTTCTTGGCGGCGTTGACCGCCCGCTTCACGCGTGCCACGTGCTGACTCCTTCGTGGGGGCCGGGGCCGTGCTGGCCTCGGCCGGTCGGCGATGTTCCTGGTCGAGTGCTACTTGCGCAGCAGCTTCTTGATGTTCTTGGCGTCGGCGTCGGCCACCACGGCGGGGCCGGACAGCCGGCGCGTCCGCTTGGTCGGCTTGTGCTCGAGCAGGTGGTTCTTGTTGGCGCGGCGGCGCATCACCTTGCCGGAGCCGGTCAGCTTGAAGCGCTTCTTGGCACCGCTGTGGGTCTTGGTCTTCGGCATGGTCGCCGTCGTCTCCCTCTTTCCGGCCTCCGTGCCCACCGGCACGGAGGCGCGCCTGATCGGCGCACCGCACGGCGATCCGTGGACGCGCCAGGTCAGGCTTCAATGTACGTACGCCGCGAACTTCGCTCAGCCGCGAGATCGCGATGGGGACCGCCGCGAGGCCGGTCCCGGAACGGCCGTCAGACGGTCGTCTCCGACTCCTGCCCGCGGGCCGTCTTCTTCTTGTGCGGACCGAGCACCATGATCATGTTTCGGCCGTCCTGCTTGGGCCGCGACTCGACGAAGCCGAGCTCCTCGACATCGTCGGCGAGCCGCTGCAGCAGCCGGAAACCGAGCTCGGGACGGGACTGCTCACGACCACGGAACATGATCGTGACCTTCACCTTGTCCCCGGCCTTCAGGAACCGCACCACGTGACCCTTCTTGGTCTCGTAGTCGTGCGGGTCGATCTTCGGGCGGAGCTTGATCTCCTTGATGACCGTGTGCGCCTGGTTCTTCCGCGCCTCACGCGCCTTCATCGCGGACTCGTACTTGAACTTGCCGTAGTCCATGAGCTTCGCGACGGGCGGACGCGCGGTGGGCGCCACCTCGACGAGGTCGAGGTCCGACTCACGCGCGAGTTCAAGGGCCTTGGCGATGGGCACGATGCCCACCTGTTCGCCGTTCGGGCCGACGAGCCGGACCTCGGGCACGCGAATGCGGTCGTTGATACGCGGTTCGGCGCTGATGGGACCTCCTAGGGGCCGTTCTCAGGTTCATTGGACCGGTCGTACCCCGAGGCTTCCACGAGAAAAGCCCCGCACGACTCACGCACGGGGCCACCTTCGGTCTCCCGGGACGGACATGCCGCCCGGGAACGACGACGGGACGGGCTGAACGCCCGTTCGCCGGACCGAGACCCACCGGCCTTTCAGCCGGTCAGGTGGGAGGTGGCCTCCGCTTGAGCGCCCGGCACGCGCCACCGTATGGTCGCGCGCACAAGGCCGGTCGACCACCAAGAATACCACCCGGTGGGACCGGGTGCGTCATGCCGGACGATCATTCGCCGCATACCGGACGAGAGCCCGGATGAGGGTACGCCGTCCAATACAACAGGTCGCGACGCGGTGTGATTCCCGGTGCCCTCGTGCCCCCGGAGGAGTGAGATTGTTCTGGCCGGGCGGGCGTCTCGGCGGGCGGGCCGCCGATTGTTACGGTGGAGCCGAGACGGCCCGGTGGGGCCGGCACCAGGGAGGACTCCCGCGATGCCCTCGGTCGACGCCGGCGCAGCCGGCCCGCTCACCGCCGCGCCGCCGGCCCGGCTCCAGTTCGCACAGAAGGCCTTCATCGTCTCGGGCGGGCGGCTGCTGCTCGTCCGCAAGGCCGCCTCCGACCCGTTCCACCCCGGCTGCTGGGAGGTGCCCGGCGGGCGGCTGGAGGAGGAGGCCGACCTCGATCTCGACGACCACATCCGCCGCGAGGTCTGGGAGGAGGTCGGGCTGAAGATCGACCCGGGACCGCCGTTCCATCTGTGGCAGTGGTTCATGCCCGACCGCGAGAATCCCGGCGGGCAGATCCGGGTGGTCGCGGCGGCGCGCCGCTGCCGGCCCGTGACCCTGGACGCGACCCTGGAGAACCAGGACGTCAGCGACCACCTGGACCGGTGCGCCTGGGTGCCGCTCCGCGAGCTCGGCGGGTACGACCTCATTCCCAGCCTGCGCCCGGTGATGCGGGCCTTCCTGGTCCCCGTCGGCTGACCGGGTGATGGCGCCGTTCCGATCGCCCCTCGAATGGCCGGGCCTCGACGGCGCCGCCGAGCGCCGCTTCTCGCTCTTCGTCATCGGGGACGCGGGGGTCGAGGTGCGCGCGAGCCTGCCGGGCGTCCGCTTCGCCGAACTCGACGCCGACCGGCTCTGCTACGCGCCCGCCCGGGTGCTGACCGCGGGGACGGCGGTCAACCTCGCCCGCTGCGCGGTGGGCTACTTCCGCCGGGTCGGCGTGCTGGCCAAGGTCGGCGACGACGACTACACGGAGGCGATCCGCCGCGAACTGCACCGGATCGGCGCGGCCCACCGCCTGGTCGTCGAGCCCGGCGTCCCGAACGGCGTGTCGGTCATGCTGCGCGCCGGCGCCGCGGACGGCGGCGGGCCCGGCGTCCGGCTGCTGGTCGTCCAGGACGAGCCGCCCGCCCGGCGGCTCTCCGCGGCGGACGTGCGCGCGGCGGCGGCCGGGATCGAGGACGCCGACGTGCTCGCCGTCGACGGATACTCGCTGCTGGCCCCCGGCTCCCGGGAGGCGCTCCACGAGGCGGTGCGCACGGCCCGCGCGGCGGGCACGCGGGTGGCGTTCGACGTCGTCCCCCACGACATCGACGCGCGGCTCCCGGCGTCCTGCGTGCTGCCGGTCCTGCGCCGGGCGGATCTCGTCGTCTCCGAGGCGCACACCCTCGCGCGCCTGCTCGGGCACCCGCCGCCCGCAGGCGGCCGGGAACCCCGGGATCTGCTGCCGGTCCTCGACCGCGCCGTTCCCGGCGCTCCCCTGTGGCTGCTGCGGTTCGGCCCGACCTCCCTCGAAGGGGTGCTCGTCCACCAGCGGGGACGGCCGCCGGTGGCGTACTCCACCGGCTACGACCCTGGGGCGGCGCGGGCGGGGTACGGGGACCGGCTGACCTCGTGCGAGCTCTACTGGTGGCTGTCGGGAGGCTGACCCGTGCTCGGCGAAGAGGCCGCCGCCGCCCGCATCGCCCGCAGCGTGCGCAGGAAACGCCGCCTGCTGGCGGGCAGCCCGAAGCTCTCCTGCCAGCGCCAGGTCCGGCCCGGGCCGGCCGCCGCCACGGCCCAGCGCAGGAACTGGCTCCGCACACCGTCGCCCGAGTGGACGGTCGCGACGCCGTCCTCCTCGATCAGCAGGTAGGAGCGGCCGGCGCGGTAGCAGTCCCGGAGGGCCGCGTGGTCCGCCGGAACGCCGGGGCGCCCCTCCCGCTCCACGATCGCCCGCACGCCCGTCGTGCCGGGGACGAAATGCCAGTGCGCGTGGTCGATGCACGCGCCGCCGCCCTGGGAGCTCGCCGGTCCGTGCTCGAACAGCAGCAGCCCACCGGACCCGTACGCCTCCAGGTAGAGGCGGGCCACGCGGTCGCGCCACCGCAGGGCGCCCTCCCACATCGGCCGGGAGAAGTCCCCGGCGCACTGGTGGTGCTCGCGCGTCACCAGCAGGAGGTGGCCCTCGGCGAGCGGCGCGACGTCCGGGATGAGGAAGAAGTCGCGGTCGCCGGCGATGACGCCCGACTCGCCGGGCAGGCCGACCATGCCGTTGAAGCGGAATCTCAGCGGGGGGCACAGGACGCAGTCGTCGGTCTCGTCCCGGAGGGTCTGTTCGGCCAAGCCACCTCCAGCTTCGCGGAACGCGGGAGCGGTCTGCCTCCAGCGTGCCCGGCGCAGCATCCCGGTGCTCGCTGCGGCGGCGGATACAGACGCGGAACCCGCGAGGTACAAACCCTGGCCCGCCGGGAACAACAAGAGCAGAAGGCCAGAACGTGAACCAGACACCTCCGCTCCCGTCCCCGGCGCCCCCCGCGCCCCGCGCAGTCCGCTCCGCCGCCCGGCGGCGACGCGCGGACGTCCCGGTCATCGACATGGCCGTCCTCGACACCCGGCTGAACGAGTCGCTGGACGTCCTGCGCGACACCTACGCCCCCGCGCTCGGCGCCGGCGGGGGCTGGTACCACGAGCTCGCACGGCCGGAGCCCGGCACCACCGCCACCGCCCTCGGGCTGATGGCGTTCGCCGAGGCGGGGCGGGCGTTCGAGCACTTCGACGACGGCCTGGAACTCCTCGCCGCCCGGCAGACCCGCTCCGACGACCCGCTGCGCGACGGCGGCTGGGCCACCAAGACCAGCCTCGGCATGCCGGTGGTCGAGGCCACCGGCTGGATCGCGCGCTTCCTCGCCCGCGCCCGCTGCGGCCTGCGCGAGGACGCCCCCGACCTGGACCGCGCCTACCGGTGGCTGCTGTACAACCAGAACCCCGACGGCGGCTGGGGCTCGCTGCACGGCTGCCCGTCCCGGGTGTGGCTGACGTGCCTGGCGCTGCGGGCGCTCAGCCAGCTCAACCCCTACGACCCCGCCGTCGACCGCGGCGTGGAGTGGCTGACGGCCGACCGGACCGCGCACCGCCCCGCCTGGGGCCCGACGCAGGCGTCCCGGCCCACCGTCACGCACACCGCGTTCGCGCTGGTGACGCTGGCCGAGGCGCGCCCCGACCTGAGGACCGAGCGGCTGCTGGACGCCTACGACTGGCTGCTGAAGCACCTCGACCCCGACGACGACCACACGTGGATCGAGACCTACGGCGTCTCGCCGCCCACCGCGGCGGAACGCGGCACCGGACCGGAGCCGGTCTGGCGGCTCGCGCTGTGGCACTACGGCCTGCCGATCGCGCTCACCGCGCTGCTGCGGGACCCGCGCGGACCGCACGGGCCGACGGTCGCCCGCGCGTTCCGGACGCTGGTGCGCGGGGAGGTCGCCGACCCGCGCTGGAACGGCTACCCGGGCAGCGGCCGCACGTCGCTGTGGACGCTGTGGTGGAGGCTGGAGACGCTGGTCGCGCTCTCCCGGACCCCCCTCTCCCGGAACGCCGACATCCTGCACTGGCTGCCGGACGCGATGGTCGTGCAGCGCGCCCACGCCCGACCCGCTTCAGCGCGTCCGCCAAGAGCGCGCCGTCGAACGCGTACATCCCGACGTTGATCTCGTTGATCGCGCGCTGCTCCTCGGTGGCGTCCTT
>NZ_JBEUPA010000126.1:0-26822 GCF_040492065.1 Actinomadura sp. NPDC000929
ACCGGCCCGGTGGCCGGGCGGGCCCGTGCCCAAGGCGGTGAGGACGGCGTTCGGCGGCCCCTCGTCGCGGACGAGGAGAGCGGCGACCTCGGCGGCGGACGGGGCGTCCGGGCCCGTGCAGCGGGCGGCGACCGCGGACAGCTCCTCGGACGCGCCGGGGGCGACGCAGGCGGAGATGACGGCGCCGAGCGCGCGCACGTCGGCGGCCTCGGTGCCGCCGCCCGCCGGTGCGCGGAGGACGCCGCCGATGCCGGTGTCGACGACCTTCACGTCGACGCCGGCGTCCCCGTAGGCGAGCACGACCCTGTCCGGCGTGAGGTCGCCGTGCGTCACGCCCGCGGTGTGCGCGGCCTCCAGCGCCCCCGCGATCCGGCCGCACACGGCGGCGGCCTCGGACGCGGCGAGCGGTCCGCGCCGCAGCCGGACGGCGAGGGTCTCGCCCGCCAGGAACTCGGTCACGACGAAGGACACGAGCCGTCCGGACGCGTCGCGGGTCTGGTCGCTGTCGAAGACCGTCTCCAGCGCGGCGTGGGAGAGCGCGGCGGCGCGGTTCACTCCCTGCCGGAACCTCCGTTGCGGACCCGCGCCCGCGGGCGCCGGGACCTTCACCGCGACGGGACGGCCCAGCAGCTCGTCCCAGGCGCGCCAGACCTCCATGGTGCCGCCGTCGTCGAGGCGTTCCACGAGGCGGTAGCGCTCCGTCAGCCGCAGGCCCGGTTCCACTGGACGTCACCCTCCGGTGCCGGGCGCGGTCCCCGGCTCGCCAGGAGGTACGCGCCGCCGGCCCCGGCGGGTTCGACGGACCCGGCCGGGGCGGCGGCCGCGCTCACCCGGGCGTCACACGCGACTCGGCGACCGCTCGGCCCGCCACGCGGCGAGCAGCTCGCGCAGGCTCTCCTCGTACCGGGCGATGTTCGCGGTCTTGACGTCCTCGTAACCGCGGATCATGTCCGGCAGCTCGGCGATCCGGACGGCGGCCTCGTGCCGGCCGTCCCCGGCGGCGCCCGCGTCCAGCCCGGCCACCAGCTCGTTCAGCACCGCGACGTACCCGGTGACGAGGCGGCGCTCGGCGCGCCGCTGCGCCGTGGCGCCGAACGGGTCGAGCGGGGTGCCGCGCAGCCGCCGCATCGCGCGCAGCGCGCGGAACGCCGGGCGGGCCGTGCGGCCGAGGGCGATCTTCCGGTCCACCCCGACGGCCCGCAGCAGCGGCGGGTGCAGCATGTACGCGACCGTGGAGCCGGGCCCGAACTGCTCCTCGACGCGCCGGGCGAGCTCCGGGTCGAGGTGCAGGCGGGCCACCTCGTACTCGTCCTTGTAGGCCATCAGCTTGTACAGGTTGCGCGCGACGGCGACCGCGAGGCGCCGCCCGCCGGCGCCCGCCGCCTCCTCGGCCCGGGCGACGCGCAGGACCGCGTCCAGGTACCGCTCGGCGAGCGCCAGGTTCTGGTAGGCGGCGAGGTCGGGCACGCGGATCCGCAGGACGCGGGCCAGCTCGCCGTCCACGCCGGACGCGTCGACGAGGTCCATCGCGGCGGACGCCGTCGAGTCCAGCGGGCGCGGCGCGACCTGCGCGGCCGGCGCCGCGGCGTCGTCCAGGCTCTCGGGTTCGAGCACGAGGCGGCGCCCGGCGCGGAACGCCTGGATGTTCGCCTCCACCTGCACGCCGTTCAGCGTGAGGGCCTCCTCGACGGCCTTCGCCGACAGCGGCAGCAGCCCCGCCTGGTAGGCGGCGCCGACCACCACGAAGTTGGCCGTGGTCGTGGCGCCGAACCAGCGCTCGGCGAGCGCGAGGGCGTCGAGCGCGACCAGCCGGTCCGCGCGGGTGCGCTCGGCGATCCGCTTGACCAGCGACGCGCTCGGCGGCAGCGACGCCGAGGTGTCGACGATCATCCGTCCGGTCGGCACCTCGCTGGTCGACACGACCGCGGCGGTCCGGTCCGGCGCGCAGCGGCGCAGGTTGGCCTCGCTCGTCCCGGCCAGCGAGTCGAACACGAGGTAGGCGTCGGCGCCGCCCGCGCCGACCATGCCCGGCCGGTCCAGGCCGGCGGTCCCGATGCGCAGGTGCGACACGACGGCGCCGGCCTTCTGGCTCAGCCCCGTCTGGTCGAGCGCGCGGGCGTGCCGGCCGTCGATGAGGGCCGCCGTGGCGAGCACCTGGTTCACCGTCACGACGCCGGTGCCGCCGATGCCGACGAGCAGCACGTCCGCCGACTCGGGCCGCGACTCGGGCTCCTCCAGCTCGCCGATCGGCGGCAGGGTCCGCGCCGCCCGGACCTTCGTGCCGGGCAGGACGGTGACGAACGAGGGGCAGTCGCCGTCCACGCAGGAGTAGTCCTTGTTGCAGGACGTCTGGTTGATCTGCGTCTTGCGGCCGAACTCGGTCTCGACCGGCTCCACGCTGAGGCAGTTCGACTTGGTGCCGCAGTCGCCGCACCCCTCGCAGACGGCCTCGTTGATCAGGACGCGGGTCTGCGGGTCGGGGACGAGGCCGCGCTTGCGCTTGCGCCGCGTCTCGGCCGCGCACGCCTGGTCGTACAGCAGCACGGTCACGCCCGGGACCTCGCGCAGCTCCCGCTGGACGGCGTCGAGGTCGTCGCGGTGCCGGACCCGGACGCCGGGCGCCCAGTCCGTCCCGCGCGGGTAGCGGGACGGGTCGTCCGCCACCACCACGATCTTCGCGACGCCCTCGGCGTGCAGCATCCGGGTGATCGCCGCCGGGTCGGCGCCGCCGTCGGCCTGCTGCCCGCCGGTCATCGCCACGGCCGCGTTGTAGAGGATCTTGAAGGTGATGCTGGTGCCGGCGGCGACGGCCTGCCGGACCGCGAGGCTGCCAGAGTGGAAGAACGTCCCGTCGCCGAGGTTCTGGAACATGTGCCCGGTGTCGGAGAACGGCGCCGCGCCCACCCACATCGCGCCCTCGCCGCCCATCTGCGTGGTGCCGATGCCGCGGTCGGTGAACACGGTCATCACGTGGCAGCCGATGCCGCTCGCCGCGATCGACCCGTCCGGGACGACCGTCGACCGGTTGTGGGGGCAGCCCGAGCAGAAGTACGGGGTGCGCGCCGGGGCGAGCAGGTTGATCTGCGGCTTGCGGGGCTTCAGCACCGCGTCGCGCAGGTCCATGTGCTCCTCGCCGACGCGGTCGGCGAGGAGCCTGGCGAGGGCCTTCACGAGCCGGTCCGCGTCCAGGCCCCCGTCGGGCGGGACCAGGCCGGCGCCGTCCGGGCCGTTCTTGCCGTACACGGCGGGACGCTCCGCAAGGTCGTACAGGACGTCGCGGATCTGCGACTCGACGAACGGCCGCTTCTCCTCCACGACGACGATCTCGCGCAGCCCCCGGGCGAACTCCCGGATCCGGTCCGCGTCCAGCGGGTGGATCAGCGCGAGGCGCAGCAGCCGGACGCCCCGGCGGGCCAGGGCCTCGTCGTCCAGCCCGAGGCGGTCGAGGGCCTCGCGCAGCTCCACGTAGGTGCGGCCCGCGGCGACCAGGCCGACGGCGGCGTCGCCGGCGGCGCCCTCGATCCGGTCGAGCCCGTTGGCGGCGGCGTAGGCCGTCGCGGCCAGCAGGCGGCCCTGGAGGACCTCGGTCTCGATGGCCGTCGTCCCCTGGAGGTCGACGCCCGGCTTGCGCGTCGGCGTCCACGGCCGTCCGCGCCACGCGAACTCCGGGCGGACCGGGCCGGGGACCGGCTCGACGTCCACGATCTCGTGGGAGTCGGCGACGTCCGTCACGAGCTTGAACCCGGTCCACGCCCCGCTGAACCGGGACATCTCGAAGCCGTGCCGCCCGAGGCGCAGCAGGTCGCCCACCGATCCGGGCGCCAGCACCGGCATGAACGCCTCAGCGAGCGCGCCCTCCGTCGCCGACGGCAGCGTGGACGACTTCGCGGACGGGTCGTCGCCCACCACGGCGAGCACTCCGCCGCGCTCGGACGTGCCGAGCCAGTTGGCGTGCTTGAACGCGTCCAGCGACCGGTCCACCCCGGGCGCCTTGCCGTACCAGAGCCCGAACACGCCCTCGAACCGGGGGCCCGGCAGGTGGTCGGCGAGCTGCGAACCGTACACGGCCGTCGCCGCCAGCTCCTCGTTCACGCCCGGCACGAACCGGATGTCGTGCTCCTCCAGCAGCTTCGCGTCCCGCGCCAGCTGCTGGTCCAGGCCGCCGAGCGGGGACCCGCGGTACCCGGACACGAAACCGGCGGTCCGCCATCCCCGCCGGGCGTCCGCGCGCCTCTGCTCCAGCAGCAGCCGGACGAGGGCGTGCACCCCGCCGATCGCGATCCGGCCGCGCTCCAGTTCGAGCCGGTCGCGGAGAGGGGAGGAAGGAACGCTGGTGCTCATGCTTGCATTGAGCCGCCTAGGCTGAGCGGAGTGCAAGATGGCTGGGCGATAATTGAGCGGATTGCTCAAGTCAGAACCGAGTTACCCGCCGGAGCTGAGCGTTGTGACCCGTACCACTCTCCTCGACCTGCAGATCCTGCGCCGCCTCGTCGAGCAGCCCCGCATCGGCGTCACGGAACTGGCCGCCAAGCTCGGCATCGCCCGCAACACCGCGCACGCCCGCGTGGAGCGCCTCGAACGCGAGGGCGTCATCGGCCACCGCGGCCGCGAGGTCGACCTCGGCGCCATCGGCTTCGAGCTGACGGCCTTCGTCACCCTGGAGGTCGCGCAGGGCCGGCTGCGCGAGGCCGCCGTCGCGCTCTCGGCGATCCCGCGCGTGCTGGAGGTCCTCGGGATCACCGGGCAGGGCGACCTCCTCGTCCGCGCGGTCGCCCCCAACGGCAAGCAGCTCCACGAGGTCATCGACTCGATCCTCGCCTGCCCCGGCGTCCGCCGCAGCACCACCTCGATCGTCCTGACCCACCAGGTCCCGTTCCGCCTCGGCCCCCTGCTGGAGGACGAGGAGAAGCGCGCCCGCGCCGCCTCCCGCAAGCCGGCCGACTGACCCGCCGGCGACCCCGGCACGAGGTCAGCGGATCGTGACGCGGACGCTTCCGTACGCCAGGCGTCCGCCGCCGTCCGCCGCGACCGCGACGATCAGCGCCGGGCCGGGCCTGAGCGCCTCGTGGAACGGCGCGTCCCACCCGTCCGCGTCGCGGATGGATCCCACGGCCCCCTGGGTCTCACCGTCCCGGCGCACGACCGCGTACGCGGGAGGAAGCCCGGTCGCCGCGCGCAGGCGCGGGCGCACGTCCACGGTGGCCCGCGCGGCGGGGCGCAGGATGCGGACAGTGGCGGCGGGCGCTGGATCGACCCGCCCGTCGGCGGAGCCGTCGGCCATGGAGTGCACGACGACGGCTCCGTCCGGCCGCAGGTTCCGCTTCTCGACGAGCAGGTAGAGGAACGTGCTGGGCGTGCCGCTCCCCTGCGTGACCGTGTGGACGAGCCGCCATCCCGCGGGCCCATGGGAAGCCGGGGCAAGCCGGGCGAGCGCCCCGCGCAGCCCCTTCACCGAGCCGTACCGCCGCTGCGCCCCGGGCGTCAGCAACCGCCAGGCCGTCCCGGCGTCGCGCCGGGTCACGGCGGCCTGCCACTCGCGCGGCACCCCGTCGATCCCGCTGGTGACCGGCGGCAGCCTGCACCCGCACTCCCGATGCCGGACGGGCGCGTCGAGGACGACCACGACCGCCACGACCGCTCCCGCCACGGCCACCGCCCCTGCCAGGACCGCCCACAGAAGCCGTCGCCGGCCCGGCACCGCACCGAGGAGCCGTCGCCGACCTGGATCCGCCCGCCGAACGCCCGCCACCGCCGCCCTCCTGCCTCCGCACGCCCGACTGGGACGCTCCCGCCCGCACCGAGGTTCCGTGAACGGGCGGGCGGTGCGGCACTTCCTGTCAGCTGTCCCGGCGCTCCGGCGGGAGGCGGCGCGCGAGCAGGAGCGCGACGTCGTCCTGGGCCGCCTCGCGGCCGATCAGCGCCGACATCACCGCCGCGCCGACCGCCTCGGGAGCCCCGGCGTAGGCCGCCTCGCAGAGCCGGGCGATGCCCGCCAGGATCGACTCGTCCCGCCGCTCGATCAGCCCGTCGGTGTAGAAGCAGAGCAGGGCGCCGGGCGGGAGGCCGAGGGTGCGGGTCCGGCGTGGGACGTCCTCGCCCAGGCCGATCAGCACGTCGAACTTCATGTCGACGGCCTCGACCGGGCCGTCCGGAAGCGCGAGGACCGGGGGAGGGTGCCCGGCCGACGACAGCCGGACCCGGCCGGCGGCGGTGTCGGCCACCGCGTACAGGACGGTCGCGGTCGCCTCGGGTTCGAAGTGCAGCATCTTCCGGTTGAGCTTGCGCAGCACCTCGGCGGGGTCGTCGGTGTCCAGCGCGTAGGCGCGCAGCGCGCTGCGCATCCGGCCCATGACGACGGCCGCCGGGAGCCCGTTGCCCGCGACGTCGCCGATGACGATGCCGATCTCGCCCGAGGGGAGGACGAACACGTCGTACCAGTCTCCCCCGACGGTCGCCCTGCCGGGACGGTAGCGGGCGGCCAGTTCCAGCCCGGGGACCTCCGGGGGCGCGGCCGGGAGGAGGCTGCGCTGCAGTTCCAGCGCGCCGGCGCGTTCGGCACGGCTGAGCAGGGCCTGCACCGCCAGCGCTATGCGGGAGGCCGCGAGCTGGAGGAACTCGGTCTCCTCGGAGGTGAACCGGCGGGGCGAGAGCGTTCCAACGTGCATGACGCCGACCAGCGTCCCGCCGGTGACGAGCGGGACGCCGAGCAGCGAGTGCAGGCCCCGCTCGATGAGGAGCGGGTTGAACACGCCGGCGCTCGGGACGTCCGGGACGTAGACCGGCCGTAGCCCGGCGGCGACGCGCCCGGCGAACCCCTCGCCCACCGGGACGTGGGCGGCCTGGGCGACCTCTTCCTCGATGCCCTTGGCCGCCGTCGCGACGAGGAACCGTTCCTCCCGGTCCAGGAGGAGGACCACGGCGGTGTCGACCTCGAGGATGGCCCGGACGCGGTCGAGGAGGGTGTCGAGCAGCTCGTCCACGTCCATGTGGGCGAACGCCTCGTCGGTGATCGCCTGGATGTTCGCCAGCCTGCGGATCGCGCCCTCCGAAGCGCCCGCCGTGTTCTCCACCTTCACACCTTATGCGCCAGATGGCGGGGCGTCGCGCCGCAGGCAGCTCCGGACGCCGGCGGCGATCTCCAGGTCCTCGCGGGCCGCCACCACGAGCGTCCGGACGGCGGCGCCGGCGGCGGTGACGTCGGCGTCGCCGTCCGCGGCCGCGTTGCGCTCCGGATCGACCGCGGTCCCGAGGTGGGCGAGGTCCCCGGCCAGCCGCATGCGGACCGCGGGATCGTGCTCGCCGATCCCGCCGGTGAACACGAGGGCGTCGAGCCCGCCGAGCGAGGCGGTCATCGCGGCGGCGCAGGCGCGGAGGCGGTGGTGGTAGACGTCCAGCGCGGCGAGGGCGGTCGCGTCGTGCTCGGCGGCCCGCTCGCGGACCCGGCGCATGTCGCCGGTGCCGGTCAGGCCGCGCAGCCCGGAGTCGCGTTCGAGCGCCTCGTCCACCTCCTCCGGCGCGATGCCGTGCTTGATCAGCCAGAGCGGGATTCCGGGGTCGATGCTGCCCGCCCGCGACGCCATGACCAGCCCTTCGAGCGGGGTGAACCCCATGGTGGTGTCGACCGACCGGCCCCCGGCGACGGCGCACAGGGACGCGCCGGCGCCGAGGTGGCAGACCACCGTCCGCAGCGAGGCCGGGTCGGCTCCGAGCATCGCGGCGGCGCGCCGCGCGGCGTAGGAGAACGACAGGCCGTGGAAGCCGTAGCGGCGCAGCCCGAACCGCTCGCGCCACTCGCGGGGGAGCGCGTAGGTCGCGGCCGCGTCCGGCAGGGTGGCGTGGAAGGCCGTGTCGAAGCACGCCACGGCCGGGACGTCCGGCAGGACGCCGGAGATCTCGGCCAGGGCGTGCAGGGAGGCGGGCTGGTGCAGCGGCGCGAGGTCGGCGAGCTCGCGGAGCCGCGCGGTGACCTTCTCGTCGACGCGCACCGGCGCGGTGAAGTCGGTCCCGCCGTGGACGAACCGCACCCCGACGGCGTCCGGCCGGGGCAGGCCCGCGACCAGCCCGGCCATCTCGTGGCCGCCGCCGGAGTCCTCGGCGAGGACCGTGTCGTCGGCGCCGAGCAGGCTCACCTTCAGGCTGCTCGACCCGGGGTTGACCGTCAGGACCCGCATCAGTACGGCCACGTCCAGTCGCGGACCTCGGGGGCGTCCTCGCCGTGCTCGCGCGTGTAGGAGCGCAGGAAGAGGCGCTGGTCGGCCATCCGCTGCCGGAGGTGGGCGACGCGGGCGCCGAGGGAGGGGACGCGGTCGATGACGTCCATGACGAGGTGGAACCGGTCGAGGTCGTTCAGCATGACCATGTCGAACGGCGTGGTCGTCGTCCCCTCCTCCTTGTAGCCGCGGACGTGCAGGTTGCCGTGCCCCGCGCGCCGGTAGGTGAGGCGGTGGATGAGGTACGGGTAGCCGTGGAAGGCGAAGATGACGGGCTTGTCGGTGGTGAACAGGGTGTCGAACTCGCGGTCCGACAGGCCGTGGGGGTGCTCGCTGGACGGCTGGAGCCGCATCAGGTCGACGACGTTGACGACCCGGACGCGCAGTTCGGGGAACAGCTGCCTGAGCAGGTCGACGGCCGCGAGCGTCTCCAGCGTCGGGATGTCGCCCGCGCAGGCGAGCACCACGTCGGGGTCGGCGCCGCCGTCGGTGGACGCCCACTCCCAGATGCCGATGCCGCGGGTGCAGTGCGCGATCGCGGCGTCCATCGGCAGCCAGTTCAGCGCGGGCTGCTTCCCGGCCACGATCACGTTGACGTAGTCGCGGGAGCGCAGGCAGTGGTCGCCGACCGACAGCAGCGTGTTCGCGTCCGGCGGCAGGTACACGCGGACGATCTCCGGCTTCTTGTTCAGCACGACGTCGAGGAAGCCGGGGTCCTGGTGGGTGAAGCCGTTGTGGTCCTGCCGCCACACGTGCGACGACAGCAGGTAGTTCAGCGACGCGATCGGCCGCCGCCACGGCAGGCCGCGGGTGACCTTCAGCCACTTCGCGTGCTGGTTGAACATGGCGTCGACGATGTGCACGAACGCCTCGTAGCTGTTGAACAGCCCGTGCCGCCCGGTGAGCAGGTAGCCCTCCAGCCATCCCTGGCACAGGTGCTCGCTCAGCACCTCCATCACCTGGCCGGAGCGCGCCTGGTGCTCGTCGGTCGGCAGCAGCCCGCCCTCGAAGACGCGGTCGGTGGCCTGGAAGACGTCCCCGAGCCGGTTGGACGCCGTCTCGTCCGCGCCCATGATCCGGAAGTTGGACGGGTTGGCCCGCACGACGTCGCGCAGGAACGTCCCGAGCCTGCGGGTGGGCTCCGTCGTGGTGGAGCCGGGCTTGCCGACCTCCACGGCGTAGTCGCGGAAGTCGGGCAGCGCCAGCGGCTTCAGCAGCAGCCCGCCGTTGGCGTGCGGGTTCGCGCTCATCCGCCGGTCGCCCGCGGGCGCGAGGGCCCGGAGCCCGGCCGCCGGGCGGCCCGCCTCGTCGAACAGCTCCTCCGGGCGGTAGGAGCGCAGCCACTCCTCCAGCTGCGCGCGGTGCCCGGCGTCCTCGCGCACTCCGGCGAGCGGCACCTGGTGGGAGCGCCAGGTGTTCTCGACCGGCAGCCCGTCCACCTCCTTCGGGCCCGTCCAGCCCTTGGGGGACCGCAGGACGATCATGGGCCAGCGGCGCCGCTCGGACGCCCCGCCCTCGCGGGCGCCGCGCTGGATGTCGGCGATCTCGTCGAGGGCCTGGTCGAGGGCGGCGGCCATCTTGCGGTGCATGGACGCGGGCTCGTCGCCGCTCACGAGGAAGGGCCGGTAGCCGTACCCGTCCAGGAGCTGGACGAGCTCCTCCTCGGGGATGCGGGCCAGCACCGTCGGATTCGCGATCTTGTAGCCGTTGAGGTGCAGGATGGGCAGGACGGCGCCGTCCCGCACCGGGTCGAGGAACTTGGTGGAATGCCAGCTCGCCGCGAGGGGACCCGTCTCGGCCTCGCCGTCGCCGACGATGCACGCCACCACGAGGTCGGGGTTGTCGAAGGCGGCCCCGAACGCGTGGGCGAGGGAGTAGCCCAGCTCGCCGCCCTCGTGGATGGAGCCGGGGGTCTCCGGCGCGACGTGGCTCGGGATGCCGCCGGGGAAGGAGAACTGCCGGAACAGCCGCCGCATGCCCGCCTCGTCCTGCGACACCTCCGGGTAGACCTCGCTGTAGGTGCCTTCGAGCCAGGCGTTCGCGACCGCCGCGGGCCCGCCGTGCCCCGGGCCCATGACGTAGATCATGTCGAGGTCGCGCGCCCTGATGACGCGGTTGAGGTGGGCGTAGCAGAAGTTCAGGCCCGGCGTGGTGCCCCAGTGCCCGAGCAGCCGCGGCTTGAGGTCGCGCCGTTCGAGCGGCTCGCGGAGCAGGGGGTTGTCCAGAAGGTAGATCTGCCCCACGGAGAGGTAGTTGGCGGCTCTCCAGTACGCGTTGATCTGTTGTACTTCGTCGTCGCTCAGGGTGCCCGACTGGGTCATGCGCGTCCTCCGGGTGCTCTCGACCGCCCTGAGGACATCCCGTCCCCACGAACGGGGTTCTCAACCGTCGAAGAGAGCCCATCAGCCCGGTGCCCGCGGGCCTAGGGCCGAACGTCCCGGATGGCCGGACGGGCAGCGGGTGCGGCGACAGGCGCACCACGACAACGAGGCCACGGCGCACGGCCGTGACCTCGTCCCCCCACCTCGGTGCGGCCGCAGCCGGCTACAGGGGCGGTATGCCGGCGCGCCGGCGCACGGCCTCCGCCCCGCCCCCCAGCGAACCGGCGGGAGCGTCACCTCCGGGTGCTGGAAGCCTGGCGGCTACTCGCGCGTAGGTTCACGGTTCCCGGCGCGCGGTCGGCGAACGGCGGGCATTCTGCGATGAACGGTTGACAATGAGCGACTAATTGGTGACAGAGGGCCACATTGTGCGCGACGACCGGGACGGACGGGGCGGCGGCGGTCTGAGATGCTACGCAGATCAGTACAGGTAAGCGGCAAGGAGGCGGAATGGGCGGGTTCTTCACCGGACGGACGCTGACCGGGATCGGGCGCGACCTGCGCGCGGGCCGGGAGTCGGCGCGGGGCCTGGTCGCGCGGGCCCTGGAGTCGGTCGACAAGGACCTGAACGCCTTCGTGACCCTGGACGCCGAGGGCGCCGAGGCCGCCGCCCGGTGGGCCGACGAGGAACTGGCGTCCGGCGTCGACCGGGGCCCGCTGCACGGCGTCCCGGTCGCGGTGAAGGACATCATCGACGTCGCCGGGCTGCCCACCGGCATGGGGTCCGGCCACTTCGCCGGGCACGTCGCCGAGACCGACGCGGCCTGCGTGACGATGCTGAGGGACGCGGGCGCGGTGATCGTCGGCAAGACCGGGACGCAGGAGTTCGCGTTCGGCGGCAGCGGCGACGTGTCGGTGAACGGCGCGGTCCGCAACCCCGCCGACCGGGAGCGGATGTCCGGCGGGTCCAGCAGCGGCAGCGCCGTCGCGGTCGCCGCGGGCATGGTCCCGCTCGCCATCGGCACCGACACGGGCGGGTCGGTGCGCATCCCGTCGGCGTTCTGCGGGATCGCCGGGTTCAAGCCGCCGCACGGCGCCATCCCGGCCGACGGCGTGTTCCCCCTGTCGCCCTCGCTCGACCACGTGGGCGTCCTCGCCGCCACCGCGGCGGACTGCCGCGTGGCCTACCACGCGCTGACCGGGCCGGCGGAGGCCGTCCCGTCCCTCCTGGACGGCCCGGCCGGCGGGGGCGACCGCGCCGGAGGCACGGCGTACGGGCGCGTCGCCTGGATCGAGCCGCCGGCGTGCGACCCCGAGGTGGAGCGGCGCGTCCGCGCCCTGTTCCCGGACGCGCCGTCCGAGCGGATCGACTTCGCCGGGCTCCGGCAGGTGTTCCTGGCGATCGAGTACAGCGAGGCGTACGACGTGCACGCCGAGCGGGTCGCCGAGGCGCCCGACCGGTACCAGCCGGCGACGCTCGCCCGCCTGGAGGACGCGGCCCGGATGCCGGGCTGGCGGCTCGTCCGGGCGCTGCGCGAGCGGGACCGCCACGCCGAGGAGATCGCCGGGCTGCTGGACCGCTACGACCTGCTGGCCATGCCCACCATGCCGATCCCCGCGCCCCGGATCGGCGCGACCGAGGTCGGCCTCGGCCCGCTCACCGCCCTGCTGGTCAGCCTCACCTCGCCGTGGAACGTGCTGGGGCTGCCCGCCCTGTCCGTTCCCGCCGGTACCGTCCCGGCGGACGGCGGCGGCGAGCTGCCGATCGGGGCGCAGCTCGTCACCCGCCGGGGAGCGGAGAACCTCCTGTTCGCCGCCGCCGAGCATCTCGCCTCCTGACCGGGCCCGCGCCCGGCTAGAGGTAGAGGCCGAAGAACTCCTCGGGGTGGTCCAGCAGCGGGGGCAGGTCGTCGGCGGTCAGCGTGACCAGTTCCTCCCTGGTCGGCGTCGCCGGCTCGCCGCCCTTGTCCCTGCCGCCGCCCTTCTTCGCCGCCGTCCCCTCCGCGAGGGAGACGGCGGCGGAGGCGACGCGGTCGGCCTGGTTCGCGACGGCCACGTCCAGCATGTTGCGCATCAGGCGGCCGTTGCCGAAGGACGGGCCGCGGGGCGCGCGGCGCAGCATCGAGCGCAGGACGTCCTCGGTGCCGGAGGCCAGCTCGAAGCCGTCGGCGGCGGCGAGCCGGCCGAACACGGTGATCAGCTCGTCGTCGCTGTAGTCGGGGAAGTGGATCTGCTTGGGGAACCGGGAGTCCAGGCCGGGGTTGGCGGCGAGGAACTCGGCCATCTCCTGCTCGTAGCCGGCCACGACCACGACGAGGTCGTCGCGGTGGTCCTCCATCAGCTTGACCAGCTCGGCGATCGCCTCGTGCCCGTAGTCGCCCTTCAGCGGCGACTGCGTCAGCGTGTACGCCTCGTCGATGAACAGGACGCCGCCGACCGCGCGCTCCACCAGGCGGCGCGTGCGGGGCGCGGTCTGCCCGATGTACTCGCCGACGAGGTGGGCGCGGGACGCCTCCACCAGGTGCCCGGACGACAGGACGCCGAGCCGCTTGTAGATGCGGCCGAGCAGCCGGGCCACCATCGTCTTGCCGGTGCCCGGGTTGCCGGTGAACACCATGTGCCGGGTCGGCGGCGTGATCCGCAGGCCCGACTCGCTGCGCAGCCGCGCCGCGTGCGTCCCCGCCACGAGCAGGGCGATCTCGTGCTTGACGCTCTCCAGGCCGGTGAGCTCGCGCAGCTCGGCCAGCGGGTCGCCGGCGGCCTGCGCGGTGTCGAGCGCGGCCGGGAGGTCCTGCTTGCGGACGACCGGCGCGGCGCCCGCCGCGTCGGCGCCGAGCCGGGACCGCGCGGCGGCGACGACCTGGTCGGCGAGATGCGGCGCGAGGCGCGCGTTGCGCAGCGTCTGCGTCGGCGTGGTCGCGGCCAGCAGCGCGCCCGCCGCCTCGATCGCCGGGCGGGTGCCGCGGGCGCCGCGGGCCTCCAGCGCGCGGCGGAACAGCTCGGCGTGGCCCGCCGCCGTGAACGGCCGGGTGCGGGCGATCCGGAACCGCTGCGGCAGGACGGGATTGATCTCGCGGATCCGCTCCTCGCCGCCGGCGTCGCACAGCGCCACCAGGTTCAGGTCGGGGTGGACGGCGAGGAGCCGGTGCAGCTCGGCGGCCAGGGCCTCGCCGTTGCCGGGGTCGGCGACGATCCCGTCCAGGCCCTCGATGATCAGCAGCCGGTCGCCGGCGCAGTCGCGGGCGTCGGCGTGCAGCTTGGCGACGGCGTCCGACAGGCGCTGCCCGGAGAACAGGTTGTCGGTGACCCAGTGCGGGTCGCGGCCGAGCGCCAGCGCCCTGCCGAGCTCCTGCGCGGCGTCGCGCTTGCCGGTGCCGTCCGGCCCGCTGATCAGCAGCCGGACCGGCGCGTTGCCGCGGGTGAGCTCGGCCAGCGCCGCGGTCACCTCGGGCTGCCCGACCAGCGACGTGGCGATCTCCGCCCGGCCGCCCGCGGCCGTCCCGGACGCGGCGTCGGCGGCGGGCACGCTGCGCAGCGTCTCGGTGAGCGGGTTCACGACGCGGCGGCGCGGCGCGTACAGGCGGCGCAGGTCGGTCTGGAACTGGCCGACCGGGATCCACTCCGCCTTCGGGAACCACGGGTCGCCCGGCAGGCCCTGCACGATCGCGACGAAGCGCATCGCCATGTCGAGCCAGCCGCGGCACGCGTCGGCGGCGCCCGCGACGAGGGCCCGGACGAGCCACGCCCGCGTCCGCTCCTGCCACGCGCCCGCCTTGAACCCGCGGCGCTCCGCGGTGAACCGCTGGAGCAGCTCGCCGTACCGGTCCTCGCCGAGCGCGACCGCGAGTTCGGCCGGGACCTGCTCCATGCTGCCCTGGAGCAGCAGGTGGACCAGGTGGACCTCGACGGTCTCCTCGCGCGGCGCCGCCTCCATGAGGTGCTCGTAGGCGGCGAGCAGGCCCGCGCACACCCACTCCAGGTAGCCGACCGGGCCGAGCAGCTCGGGCACGGCCGCCACGATGTCGTCGCCGGCGTGCGCGTGCCAGTGCTCGCGCAGTTCCGTCTTCGGCAGGTTCACGTCGCAGACCGGCGGGTCGTCGTAGAGGCGCACCAGCGCCTTGCGCCGCTCCTCCAGCGGCTCGATGCCCTCCAGCACCGACAGGCAGTCGCGGGCCAGCTCGATCGCCAGCGCCCGGTCGGGCGCCTCGATGAGCCAGTCCACCGGGGGCCGCCACCGCCCGCCCGGCGCGTCCCAGCGCGTCATGCGGGTGCTGAGCGGGCCGGGGTTGACCAGGTGCCGGTGCAGCAGGCGCTCGGGGAGCTGCGACCACGAGCCCGCCTTGATCGCGCCGCCGCCCGGCAGGAACGCCAGCATGCCGAAGATCTCCGCGGTGACGAGCGACGCGGGCAGCGTCAGCAGCTTGTGCTCGTCGGTGGTCAGCTCCACGGCCCGCGGGTCGGCCGCCAGCCCGTCGATCCGCGCCGAGATCTCCTCGAACAGCCCGTCCGGGACGCGCCACGGGCCGTGCGAGTAGACGTCGAGCACCGGCTCGTCGGTGAGCAGTAGCTCCAGATGCTCCGGCAGCCGCAACGAATACTCCCCAAGAACGTCCAAAACAGGGGTACAGCTTATGTTTTCCAAGCGAGTGCTGGGGTGCCCGCGTCGCACCGGATCAGAGGGTCGCGCCGCACAGGAGCGCCGCACCCGCGCTCAGGCGCGGCGGAGCGACTCCACGGCGATCCGGGCGGCGGAGCCGATGACCGCGTCGGCCTCCGGGAGGACGGCGACGGGCAGCGTCGACCTGGTGAAGACCGCCACCGCGTAGCGGGCGCCGTCGGGGTACTCGACGGCGCCCACCTCGTTGCGCAGAGTCGGCAGGGTGCCGGTCTTGCCGCTGACGACGACGTCGTCGTAGGGGAACCCGGACGAGAGGCGGTGCGGCCAGACCTGGAGGCCGAACAGGCGGCGCATCGCCGCCGACTCGGCGGGCGGGGCGGCCTCGTCCCGCCAGATCATCGACAGCAGCCGGGTCATGTCGCGGGGCGTGCTGCGGCTCGTGCGGAGCGGGTCGAGGGCGCGCAGCCGATCCTTCAGGCCCGGCTCGTCGAGCCGCGCCCAGACCTCGGCGACGCTGCCCGCCCCGGCGTCGGCGAGCAGGGTCTCGTGCAGGTCGCGGCCGTTGCCCTCGATGACGGTGTCGCGGAGCCCCAGGTCGGCGGCCGTCGCGTTGACCGCGTCCAGGCCGACCCGGTCCATGACGACGTCGGCGGCGGCGTTGTCGCTGACGGTGATCATCAGGCAGGTGAGGTCGCGCAGCGACATGCGGACCTCGTCCAGCAGCGCCGACACCCCGGTCGGTCCGGCGGTGCGGTCGTCCGGGCGCAGCGTGACCTGCTCGGTCGGGTCCAGCACGCCCGCGGCGGCCTGCCGGTGGAACGCGACGAGCAGCGGCACCTTGAACACCGACGCGAGCACCACCGGCTCGTCCGCGCCGACCGCGACGTCCCGCCCGGTGTCGATGTCCACGACGTGCAGGACGCCGGTCACGCCCGCCGACCGGAACGCCGCGTTGATCCGCTCGGCCGCGCTCGCCCTCCTGACGGGCGCCTCGCTCATGCCAGGAACCCGGAGGACGGGCGCGGGACGACCCGGCGGGCGGGGGCGCGGTCGAGCGGGGTCATGCCGGCCTCGCCGCGCAGCACCGCGGTCGCGACGGCGGTGAAGTCGGCGATGGCGCGCGCGTGCTCGGGATCGCGGGCCCGCCGCCAGGCGCACGACGTCCGCCAGGCGAGCGGCTCGCCCGCCAGCGGCCGCCACACCGCCCCGGCGGTGTCGTCGGTACGGGGGACGAGGGCCACGGCCGTCCCGGCGAGGACGAGCCCGAGCGCGAAGCCCGGATGCCGTGCCTCGTGGACCGCCGCGGGCGCGTACCCGTGCCGGCGGCAGCCCGCCAGCACCTCGTCGTGGGCGCCGGGCGCCTCCTCGCGCGGCGGCACGACGACGTCGCGGGTGCCGAGGTCGGCCAGGTGCACCTCCGGGGGCGCGTCCGGGCGCGCGACGGCGTCGCCGGCGGGCAGCAGCACGCCGAGCGGCTGCGCCAGCATCGGGCCGAGCTCCAGCCCGCGGGCGTCGCACGGGTGCCGCACCACACCGGCGTCCAGTGCGCCCTCCGCGAGCGCGCGGATCTGCTGGTCGGTGCCCGTCTCGCGCAGGTCGAGCCGCAGGTCCGGGCGGCGCTCCCGGAACGCGGCGATCAGCGCGGCGACCACCCGGCCGCCGAGGTCGCTCGGCAGGCCCGCGCGCACCGTCCCGACCTCGCCCAGCCGGGCGCGCTCGGCGACGGAGTAGATGCGGTCCACGCGGGTGAGGATGTCACGTGCCTCCTCCAGCAGCAGCCCGCCGGGCGCGGTGAGCCGCACCCGCCGGCTGGACCGGTCGAACAACCGCACGCCGAGCTCCTTCTCCAGCCGCTGGATTCGCTGGCTCAGCGGCGGCTGCGCCATGCCGAGACGCTCGGCCGCGCGGCCGAAGTGCAGTTCTTCGGCGACGACGACGAAGCACCGCAGATGCCCGACGAGGTTCACGAGCAGGGATAATACCAAAACGGATATTCATCTGGACCGATATCAATCTTGGACTTTTCGGGCGTCGCCTGGTGTTCTGGTGCCCCCATCGGTCATCCGCGCTCTGCGGATCGCCCGGCCGGTGGCCGGACAGGGGGAGAAGGAGTTCGACGATGCGCCGATCCCGTGTGCTCGCCGTCGCCGCGGTCGTGGCGGCGGTCGTGATCGTGGGGGCGGGGGCGGTGTGGTTCCTGCGCGACGGTGACGATCCGAGGGACGCCGCGGAGCGCTACCTCGCGGCCTGGAGCGGCGGCGACCCCGCCGCGATGAAGGCCCTCACCGACGCCCCGCCCGCCGACTTCGAGACGCGCTTCACGCGGATGCGGGACGACCTCGGCGCCGTCAGGCAGCGCTACACCGTCGCGTCCGTGGGGCGTCCCAAGGACGGCAGGGTCGGCGGGGCCTACAGCGCCGAGGTGACGCTGGCGGGCGACCGGGTGTGGAAGTACGACGGATCGCTTCCGATGGTGAAGAAGGACGGCGACTGGCTCGTCCGCTGGTCGCCGCAGGTCATGTACCCGGAGCTCAAGGAAGGGCAGCGGCTGCGCGCCGCGCGCGCCTGGCCGGACCGCGCTGCCGTCCTCGCGGCGGACGGCAGCGACCTCTCGTCCTCGCCGTCCGGGTCCGCCCGGCAGCTCGCCGGGCAGGTGGGCCCCGTCTCCGCCGAGGCGGCGGGCAAGCTCGGCGCCCCGTACCGCAAGGGCGACCCGGCGGGCGCGGACGGCCTGCAGCAGCAGTACGAGCGGCGCCTCTCCGGCACGCCCGCGCTCGCCGTGCAGATCACGGACGCCGAGGGCGTCCCGGTGAAGACGCTGCAGCGCTTCGGCGGCGCGGCGGGCAAGCCGGTGAAGACGACCATCGACCCGAAGGCGCAGGCCGCGGCCGGGCAGGCGGTCGCGGGGGCGGCCGAGCCGGCGTCCATGGTGGCGCTGCGCCCGTCCACCGGCGAGATCCTCGCCGTGGCGAACCAGCCCGGCGGCTACAACCGCGCGCTGATGGGCCGGTACCCGCCCGGCTCGACGTTCAAGGTCGTCACGGCCGCCGCGCTCGTCGCGGGCGGCATGTCCCCGACGACGGCCGTCGCCTGCCCGGCCACCACCGCGGTCGGCGGCCGGTCGTTCCACAACTACAAGCACGAGGACTTCGGGACGGTCCCGCTCCGCGAGGCGTTCGCGCACTCCTGCAACACCACGTTCGCGCGCCTCGCGGTCGACAAGCTCGGGGAGAAGCGGCTGGCCCAGGTCGCCGCCCAGTTCGGGTTCAACGCCCCGATCATCGCGGGGCTGCCCGCCGTCCGCGCCGCGTTCCCCGCCAACAAGGACGACACCGCCTTCGCCGCCGCGTCCTTCGGGCAGGGCGAGGTGCTGACCAGCCCGCTCAACATGGCGAGCGTCGCCGCCGCCGCGGCCGACGGCACCTGGCGCTCGCCCCGCCTGGTCGATCCGTCCCTCGCCGCGCAGGCCGCCGACGCCGGAGGCCGCAAGCCCGAGGCGCCGAAGCGGCTGGAGCCCGCCGTGGAGAAGGCCCTGCACGCCCTCATGCCGGCCGTCGTCAGCGAGGGCACCGCCTCCGGCGTCGACTTCCCGTCCGGCACGGCGGGCAAGACCGGCACCGCGGAGTTCGGCGGGGGCGACAACCCGCCGACCCATGCCTGGTTCATCGGCTACCGCGAGGACGTCGCCTTCGCGGTGATCGTCGAGGGCGGCGGGACCGGCGCCGAGGCCGCGGCCCCCATCGCGGCGAAGTTCCTCAGGGCGCTCTGAGCGTCCCCGCCCGGCGCGCGTCGCCCCTGGCACCGGACGTCCGGTGCCAGGGGCGATCGTCATCCCGCGGGCTCTAACGGAGGGCGCCGGCGAGGATGCGGGCGGTCTCGGCGACGGCCCCGTCGTCGGCCTCGGCCTCGGGGCCGAACCGGTTCGTGGTGACCACGATGACGAGCGGGGCGCCGGACGGCGGCCAGGCGATCGCGATGTCGTTGGCGGTGCCGTAGGTCCCGCCGGTGCCGGTCTTGTCGCCGACCGTCCAGCTCTTGGGAAGTCCGGCGCGGATGCGCTTGTCCCCGGTGACCGTCGCCTTCATCCAGCCGATGAGCCGCCGGCGGTCGGCGGGGACGAGCGCCGGGCCCGTGGTGAGGGCCCGCAGGTCTCCCGCCCACGGGCGCGGAGCGGTGGTGTCGCGCACCTCGCCCGGCTTCCAGACGTTGAGGTCGGTCTCCCAGCGGTCGCTCCGGCTCACCTGGTCGCCGAGCGAGCGGAAGAAGGCGGTGAGCCCGGCGGGCCCGCCGATCTGCCTCAGCACCAGGTTCCCGGCGGTGTTGTCGCTCTGGGTGATGGCGGCGTGGCACAGGTCGGCGACGGTCATGCCGGTGTCGACGTGCTTCTCGGTGACGGGGGAGTACTCGACCAGGTCGTCCTTCGTGTAGTGGATCACCCTGTCGAGCAGCCCGGGGTCGGAGCGCCGGGCCTTGCTCAGCACGGCGCCGCACGCCATCGCCTTGAACGTGGAGGCGAACGCGAAGCGCTCGTCCGGCCGGTGGGAGACGGCGCGCCCGGTGCCGGTGTCGACCGCGAAGGCGCCGATGCGCGCGTGGTGGGTCGCCTCCAGGCGGCCGATCTGCCTGGTGACCTTCGCCTGCGCGGGATCGACGGCGAGCGTGGACGCGGCGCTGCGCGGCGCCGCGCTCCGCACGCCCGGGTCCGCGCCGGAGCCGCAGCCGGCCAGGCCGGCGATCGTCGTCAGGGCGAGAGCGGCGGCGCCGAGCCGCCGCTCGCGCCTGCTGTGGGTCGTCATGCGGGAGAGCAGACCAGAGCCGCGAACGTCATGTCCAATATTGATATGGCGTGCGCCGCGATATGCGAACCCGTATGACAGGGCCCTGACCTCGCCGGACGCGGCGGTCAGAGCCAGTCGCGCACCTTGAAGATCACATAGAGGGAGAGGCTGCAGACGACGACGATGACCGTGCTGGCGATGAAGCCGGAGTGCTGGGAGAACCCCGGGTAGGGGACGTTCTGCCCGTAGAACCCGGTGACGGCGGTCGGCACCGCGATGATCGCCGCCCAGCTGGTGACCTTCTTCATCACCTCGTTCATCCGGTTGCCCTGCAGCGCGAGCCGCGTCTCCAGCAGGTCGGCCACGAGGTCGCGCAGGGCGTCGGTCGACTCCCCGACGCGCAGGGTGTGGTCGTAGACGTCCTGGAAGTAGGGGACGAGCGGCGCCGGGACGATCATCAGGTCGCGGCGCAGCAGCGTGTTGAGCACCTCCCGCATCGGCAGCGCGATCCGCCGCAGCGCGGACAGGTTCTTGCGCAGCCGGTAGCTGCGCTTCTGGATCTCCCTGACCGGGAACGCGTCGTCGAACACGAGGTCCTCGACCTCGTCGGCCTCGTCGTCGAGCGCCTGGACGGCCGTGAGCTGCAGGTCGATGACCAGGTCGAGCAGGCCGTAGAGCAGGAACGCGGAGGTCGGCTCGTCGAACCCGGCGTGCGGGGTCTGGTCCCAGCGCCGGACCAGCGCGTCGACGTCGAACCCGCAGTCCTGCCGGACCGTGACGAGGGCGCGCTCGCTGACGAACGCCGACACCTCGTGCATCGCCAGCTCGCCGTCGGTGACCACCGGGACGTAGACGTTGAGGAAGGCGTACCCCTCGTAGCGGTCGAGCTTCGCCCGCTCGTGCCGGGAGACCGCGTCCTCGACGGCGACGGGATCGAGGCCGAGCTCGTCGCTGACCACGTGCAGGTCCTCGTGCCGCGGCGCGCACAGGTCGAGCCAGACGACGACGTCCGGGCGCTCCAGGTAGTCGCTGACCCGCGCGACGGGAAATCCCTCCGCCTCGATCGCGCCGTCGCGCCAGGCCCGCGTCCGCGGGGGCGCCGAGCCGATCCGGTTGCCCGGGTCCTCGTCGAAGTCGGTCTCGGATGGATGGGATCCCATGCGCGCCTTATACCCCAGCTTTCCCAGGAAATGAGGAGCCGGGCGGTCAGCGGGCGCGCGGCGGCGCCGTCGAGCCCCGGACGACGAGCTCGCCGGGCAGGACGCGGGAGGCGGGACGGCGCCCGTCGAGGAGGCCGAGGAGCGCCGCCATGCCCTGCGCGCCCAGATCCTCGGCCGGCAGCCGGACGGTCGTCAGCTCGGGTTCCAGCGCCGTCGCCAGCAGCACGTCGTCGAACCCGGTGACCGACACGTCGGACGGGACGTCCAGGCCCAGCGCGCGGGCCGCCTTGTACGCGCCCGCCGCGATCAGGTCGTCGTCGCAGACCAGCGCGGTCGGCGGCTCGGGACCGGTGAGCAGCCGGGTGGCGGCGTCCCTGGCCGAGGCGACGTCGATCGCGCAGCCCGCCCGGTCGAGGACGCCGCCCGGCAGGCCCGCGACGACCTCCGCGAGGGCGTCCGCGCGGGCGTGGAACGTCCACTGGTCCAGGGCGGCGGCGACGTGCCCGATCCGGCAGTGGCCGAGGCCCGCGAGGTGCTCCGCGATCTCCCGCATCCCGTCGGCCACGCCGAAGTCGACGGTGGGGACGGGGGCGCCGGGAAGGCCGGCCGGGCCGCTGTCCAGCGTCACGACGGGCGTCTCGCCGAACCCGCCGAGCGTCTCCGCGGCCATCGAGGACGCGAGGACGCCGTCGATCGCCTCGCCCGGCGCCGCGAACGGGCCGTCGGCGGGTCCCGCCGTGCCGTCCGGCCAGGTCGAGACCACGACGCCGAAGCCGTGCCGTGCCGCGACCCGCGCGGCGCCCGTGTAGACGGGGCCGAAGAACGGCGCGGTCAGGGTCGGCACCATCAGCAGGACGGTCCGGGTGGTGCCGAGCCGCAGGTTCCGGGCCGCCTGGTTGGGCCGGTAGCCGAGCCGCTCGGCGGCGCTCCGCACGCTGCGCGCGGTCGCGGGGGAGACGCGCCCGCTCCACTTGCCGCCCAGCACGAGCGAGACCGTGGACTGCGAGACCCCGGCCTCCTGAGCCACGTCCTTGCTGGTGGGACGGCTGATCGCCGGCACCTGCGCCTCCCTGGCGGATCGTTCTAACGAAATCAGACTAGAACGGAAGGACTCGGAAGTGGTACGTATGACGGAGGTAATACGTATGACTGACAAATCTAGACAGGACTCGGGGGCCATCGATGCGCGGCTATGTCGTCTTCCTGCGGAGGCCGTACGCGGGACGGCTGCTCGGCGGCACCCTCCTCGGCCGCCTGCCCAACGGGATGGGCATGCTCGCCGTCGTCCTGCACGTCCGCGCCGACGACGGCGGCTACCCGCTCGCCGGGACCCTCGCCGCGATCCTCGGGCTGTCGACCGCCGCCGGGCAGCCCGTCCTCGGCCGCGCCATGGACCGGTTCGGCCAGCCGCGCGTCCTGCTGCCCGCCGCCTGCGCCTCCGCGGCCGGGTTCGCGCTGCTCGCCGCCGTCGGCGCGGCCCCCCTCCCGCTGGCCGTCGCCGCCGTGTTCGCCGCCGGGTTCGCCACCCCGCCCCTCGAAGCCGGGCTGCGCGCCCTGTGGCCGGACGTCCTGGACGGCCCTGAGCAGGTCGACGCCGCCTACGCGCTCGACGCCGCCGCCCAGGAGCTGCTGTTCACCGTCGGGCCGTTGCTCGTCGTCGCCGCGGCCGTCGTGAACACCGAGACCGCCCTGCTGATCACCGGCGCCCTCGGCATCGCCGGGACGCTCGTCGTCGCGCTGTCCGGGCCGTCGCGCCGGTGGCGGGGCGAGCCGCGCGCCTCCGACTGGGCCGGGCCGCTGCGCTCGCCCGGCCTGCGGGTCCTGCTGCTGTCGCTCGCCTGCGCCGGGATCGCGCTCGGCGTCTACTCCGTCGCCGTCGTCGCCTACGCCGAGGACCTGGGCCGCGACCTCGCCTCCGGACTGCTGCTGGCGTGCATGGCGGGCGGCGCCCTCACCGGCGGGATCGTCTACGGCGCCCGCAGGTGGGCGGGCGCCGCGCACCGGCGGCTGCCCTGGCTGCTCGCGGCGCTCGCCGCGGGGTACCTCCCGCTCGTCCTCGCGCCGGGGCTGCCGGTCATGTCGGTGCTCGCGTTCGTCTCCGGCGTCTTCCTCGCGCCGGTGCTGGCGTGCAGTTTCACGCTCGTCGACCGGCTCGCCCCGGCCGGGACCGTCACCGAGGCGTTCGCGTGGATCGTCGCGGCGATCGGCGCGGGCGGCTCCGTCGGCTCGTTCGTCTCGGGGGTCGGGCAGGACGCCGCGGGCGTGCCCGGCGCGTTCGCGGGAGCCGGGGTCGGGGGCGTCCTCGCCCTGGCCCTGTGCCTGCTCGGCGCGCGGACGCTGCGCCCCGCCGCGGCCCCGGCCGTCACCGCGGACGCCGCCGCCCGGCTGTGACGGTCCGGCCGCGCGTCAGACCCAGCGGTCGAACCACATCCGCGCCTGCCAGTCCTCGTAGGGGATCGTCTGCGCGGACAGGATCGGATGGAAGTACGCGAAGTTGGCCAGCACCACCAGCAGGAAGGCTCCCGCCGCGGCGGCGCCGATCAGCCGCCGGGCCCCGGCGGTCTGGGAGGACGCGGGCGCCCCGCGCTCGTCGAACGGCGCGTGCTGGTCATATGCGCCGTGCTGGTCATACGCGCTGTGCTGGTCATACGGATCGTGCTGGTCATAGGGCCCGTGCTCGTCATACGGCGCGAGGGCCGGCGACGCTCCGGCGGGCGGGTCCCACGGCAGCGCGGGAGGCCCGTCGGCGGAGGCGGGCGGCGGAAGGGCGGGCCCCGCGTCCCGGCCGCTCTCGCCGGAGCGCGCCGCGTGCGCGCCCGCCGCCGAGGCGGGCGCCGGTCCGATCAGGTATCCCAGCACCAGGACGACCGCCAGCACCATGAACGGGATGAGCGGTGTCGCGTAGAACAGGAACATCGTGCGGTCGGCGAACGCCGACGGGAACCAGGTCAGCCAGCCCGCGAGGAAGCCGAGCAGGATCGCCCCCGCCCGCCAGTCGCGCAGGATCAGCCAGATGAACGCGACCACGACCAGCGCGACCAGCGCCCCCCACCACAGGGCCGGCGTGCCGATCCCGAGGATCTCGCGCGAGCAGCGGGTCGCAGCGCCGCACGCGCCCTTCGGCTCGGTGTAGAAGAACGCGACCGGACGGCGCAGGATCGGCCAGTCCCAGGGCCACGACTGGTAGGGGTGCTTGGCGTCCAGACCCGTGTGGAAGCCGAGCATCTCCGAGTGGTAGCGCCACAGCTTGGGCATCGCCTCGAACGGCCGCCACAGCGGGTTGCCCGAGACCTCGCCGCGCCCCCAGCCGCCCGGCTTGAAGATCCATCCCCACCAGGTCGCCAGGTACGCGAGCAGCCCCGCCACGACGATCTGCACGAACGCCGGGACGGCCTCCAGCAGCATCGTCCCCTGCAGCGGGGCCCGGACCCCGGCGGCGCGGCGGGCGCCGTAGTCCCACAGGACGGTCATGAGCCCGAACGCGGCGACGTAGAAGACCCCCGTCCACTTGGTGGCGCAGGCGAGGCCGAGGCAGACGCCCGCCCCCCAGCGCCATCCGTGCGCGAGGAACGGCCCGTACACCGAGGTCCGGCCCTGCTCGATCCGCTCGGCGAGGACGCGGCGGGAGCGGTCCCGGTCGTTCACGAGGCAGGCGAACCCGGCCAGGACCCAGAACATCACGAAGACGTCCAGCAGCGCGGCGCGGCTGGTCACGAACGCGAGGCCGTCCAGCGCCAGCAGCAGCCCGGCGGCGCAGCCGAGCAGCGTCGAGCCGGTCATCCGGCGGGCGAGGCGGCACAGGATCAGCACCGACAGTGTCCCGATCAGGGCGGGCATGAACCGCCATCCGAACGGCGTCGCGCCGAACATCCACTCACCGATCGCGATCATCCACTTGCCGAACGGCGGATGCGCGACGAACGCGGGCCCGCTGCCCCAGATATGGGCGTCCGGGTCCGCGATGAGCATCTTGTCGGCGCCCTCGACGGTGTTGTGCTCCCAGCCGAACCTCAGCAGGGCGAGCGCGTCCTTGGCGTAGTAGGTCTCGTCGAACACCACCGTCTTCGGCGTCGCCAGCCGGTCGAACCGCAGGTACGCGGCGAGCGCGGTCACCAGCAGCGGGCCCAGCCAGGACAGCAGCGGGCTGCCGGGGATCGCCGGCGCGAGCCACTCCCGCAGCGCAGGGGGCCTGCGCCGGGACGCCATGGCCGGGACCGGAGCCAGATCCGTCGTCGACATCCTGCGAGTTTATTTGCACTTCCCTCCTCCTTGAGGACCTTGGCGCGTTCCCTGGGACAATGATCCGCGTGACGGGACGAGCGGGATGGGGGCCGTGATGGAGGCGGGAACGGGGACGCTGCGGCTCGCGGCGGCGCCGATCGGCAGGCCCGAGGACGCCTCGGCCCGGCTGCGGGCCGCGCTCGCGGAGGCGCCGGTCATCGCGGCCGAGGACACGCGGCGGCTGCGGCGGCTGGCGGGCGATCTCGGCGTCGAGCTGCCCGGCCGCGTCGTGTCCTACAACGACCTGAACGAGCGGGAGCGGGCCGCCGGGCTCGTGGAGGACCTGCTCGCCGGACGGGACGTCCTGGTGATCACCGACGCGGGGATGCCGGGCGTGTCGGACCCCGGGTACCGGCTGGTGCGCGCCGCCGTCGCCGAGGGCGTCCCGGTCACGGTGCTGCCCGGGCCGTCCGCCGTCACGACCGCGCTGGCGGTGTCGGGGCTGCCGACCGACCGGTTCTGCTTCGAGGGGTTCCCTCCGCGCAAGCCGGGGGAGCGGGCCCGCCGGCTGGAGTCGCTCGCGGGCGAGCCCCGCACGATGGTGTTCTTCGAGTCGCCGCGCCGGCTGCCCGTCACCCTCGCGGCGATGGCGGAGGCGTTCGGCGCGGACCGTCCCGCCGCGGTGTGCCGCGAGCTGACCAAGACCTACGAGGAGGTCCGCCGGGGGACGCTCGGCGAGCTCGCCGCGTGGGCGGCGGACGGCGTCCTCGGCGAGATCACGGTGGTGGTCGGCGGCGCGCCCGAGCCGCGGGGGCTGACGGACCCGGCGGACCTGGCGGCGGCGGTCGCCGCGCGGGAGGCGGCCGGGACGCCGCGCAAGCAGGCCATCTCCGAGGTCGCCCGGGAGAACGGCGCCCAGAAGCGCCTCGTTTACGACGCCGTTGTCAAGGCCAGAAAATAGTCACCCCCCTCAGAGCGGTCCAAAGGGGCGCCTCCGGGGCATAACTGTCCCGGCAGCCTCCGGCCGGGGCATCCCAGTGAAGCAGACCAGGGGCGCCGAAGAGACGCGCGGAAGACGGTCTGTGAGGGGGTGAGTGCCATGCACGAGGCATGGGCGCACCACGAAGTGTGGGTCTTCGAGTGCCTGGGGTGCGAGGGGTCCTGGAACGAGGAGTTCCAGGTCCGGCACTCCGGTGACGGGCACGGCAACCAGGCCGTCATCTACGTGCGCCAGGGCCAGCCCTGCACGACGCCCTGGATGGACCGGTGCTGCCCGGACTGCGGCGGCCAGAACGTCAAGGCGCTGTCGGCGACGCACGGCAGGCACGACGAGGTACCGATGGTCCGCAACGGTAGCGACGTGGCGATGGTCTTCCACCTCCGCCGCATGCACGCCTGGTAGCGCGCGACGGTCAGGCGGTGACGCGGGTGGCCCCCGGGGCCTCCTGCACCACCGGCTCGGCCGGCGGCGCCGGCGGGGTCGCCCCGCTCCTGCCGCGGCCGGTCAGGCGGCG
>NZ_JBEUPA010000127.1:0-26634 GCF_040492065.1 Actinomadura sp. NPDC000929
CGCGCTGGGCGCCCGGCCCCTCGCGGAGAGGGTCGCCGACCTGCTGCGCCGCACCCGGATGCCGCGCCGCGGCGACGCCGCCGCGCCGCTCGGGCTGACGCCCCGCGAGTTCGAGGTGCTGCGCCTGGTCGCCGAGGGCCGCAGCAACCGCGACATCGCCGAGGCGCTGTTCATCTCGGTGAAGACGGCCAGCGTCCACGTGTCGAACATTCTCGGCAAGCTGGAGGTGGCGAGCCGCGGCGAGGCCGCCGCGACCGCGCACCGGCTGGCCCTGTTCGCCACCCCGAAGGTCGGCGCCTGAGCGGGCGCCCGCCCGCCTGATTCACGGCGGGGAATCTCCCCTCCCGGGATTCCCCACCGCGAACCGTCGGACCACACGGGAACTTTCGTGGCTGGCCTTTCGGGGACGCGGCCCGCGGAAGCAGGCGGTGCTTCTCCGCCCGGAGAGGCGGACCGGGACCCCGTCCGGCCACTGCACAGTCTTGCGGTCCCGGGCCCGGACGGCGATGCGAGACATACCGTTTCGGCGTCAAGAAAAAAGCGACGGGGACGGGCCACCGGTGGTGACCCGTCCCCGTCCGCGCGCGGAACGCGGCGCTAGCGCGGGACGCGCGCGACGCAGAAGACCGTCTGGCCGAACGGCGGCTTGACGAAGCGCTCGATGGTGCGGGTGAGCGGCACGACCGTCCGGTCGTAGATCTTGACGAGCTTCGGGTCGGGGTAGCCGGCGCCGCCGCGGCGGACCGCGAACCACCAGGCGATCCCGCCCAGGAAGTTGATCGGCTTGAGCACCTCGGGGACGAGCCCGGCCTCCCGGACCGACGCCTCGAGCGTGGCCGGCGTGTACCGGGTGACGTGCCCGACCTTGCGGTCGAAGTCGCCGTAGAGCTGCATGTAGCCGGGCACCCAGATGACGATGCGGCCGCCCGGCTCGGTGACGGCGGCGAGGTCGCGCAGCGCCTGCACGTCGTCCTTGATGTGCTCCAGCACGTTCATCATCACGACGGTGTCGACCTTGCGCCGGATCTTGATGTCGGCGGGCAGGGCCAGGTCGATGACCTCGACGTCGTCGTTGCCTTCGTGGCGCTTGCGCAGCTCGCCGACGCAGTACGGGTCGTTGTCGCTGACGACGAGGTAGTCCAGGCGCCCGGCGAACTGCTCGGAGAAGTGCCCGAGGCCGGAGCCCACCTCCAGCATGGAGCGGCCGACGTGCGGGGCCACGGTCTGGTACTCGTACTCGCGGTAGTTGCGGGCCTCGTCCCCGCCCAGGTGGTTCTCCAGCGCGCCCTCTCCGGCGGCGGGCTGGACGACGTCCCCGTCAGGGGCGGGCCCGGCGGCCGTTCCGGCCTTCTTCGGACCGCTGCCGAGGAGGCTGAGGAGGGTGCCTGCGATGGACTTCTTCTGACCAGATGACTGCATTACTTCCCGCTCGCTGGGTGCGTTGGCGTTCGGCTTCTCGCTCGCCGGACCGTTCCCCCGCCCCCTCGGGACGGTTCGATCTCTGGCGCGAAGGTCGGGTCAGTCTACTCCCGCGCCGAAGCCGGACGCCCCGCGACGGCGGGACGCCCTCCCGAGGCCGCGATCCGCCGGGCGTGTCGCGGCCGATCCCCCTCCCGCCGGGTCAGCCGATCGTCCGGTGCACGTCCTCCCGCTCGCTCGGGCCCGGCTCGGACGGCGCGATCCACGGCCCCGGGATGGACGGGTCCAGGACGCCCTCCTCCACCCAGGCGAAGTCCCCGGCGAGGACGGCCCGCGCCAGCTTCACGTCCATCGCGTCGGTGTTGCGCCACAGCCCGTCGAACAGCTCCTCGACGCGGACGCGCGCCTGCCGGCAGAAGGCGTCGGCGAGCAGCAGGGCGGATCTGCCCGGCGCCGTGGCCGGCCCCGTGCCGTTCGCGCCCATGCTGCCGAGCGACCCCTGGTCGGACGCGTCGGCGGTCGCGCGGACGCAGACCGCGCTCATCGCGAACAGCTCGGCGCCGATGTCGACCATGCGGCCGAGGAACCCCTGCCGGTACTCCAGGCCGCCCTGCCAGCGTCCCGCCGCGTAGAAGGTCGACCGGGCCAGCTTGCGGGACGCCCGCTCGACGTACCGCAGGTGCCGGGCCAGCGGGCCGAACTCGGCGTAGGCGTTCGGCCGGTGCCCGGCGCCGGTGACGAGCGTCGGCAGCCAGCGCGCGTAGAACCCGCCCGCCTTCGCCGCGGCCCGCGCCTTGCGCCCGGCGGAGGCGTCCGGGTCGATGATGTCCCCGGCCACCGACAGGTGCGCGTCGACGGCCTCGCGGGCGATCAGCAGATGCATGATCTCGCTGGAGCCCTCGAAGATCCGGTTGATGCGCAGGTCGCGGAGCAGCTGCTCGGCGGGCACGCCGCGCTCGCCGCGCGCCGCGAGCGACTCGGCCGTCTCGTAGCCGCGCCCGCCGCGCAGCTGCACCAGCTCGTCGGCCACGCGGCACGCCATCTCCGACGACCACAGCTTGGCCAGCGCCGCCTCGATCCGGATGTCGTTCCGCTCGTCGTCGGCGAGCTGCCCGGACAGGTCGAGCATCGCCTCCATCGCGTACGCGGTCGCCGCGATGAAGGCGATCTTGGTGGCGACGGCCTCGTGCTCGCCGACCGGCCGCCCCCACTGCACCCGCTCCCTGGACCACTGCCGGGCGACCCCGGCGGCCCACTTGCCGCCCGCCGCGCAGATGGCGGGCAGCGACAGCCGCCCGGTGTTGAGCGTGGTCAGCGCGATCTTCAGGCCCGCGCCCTCCGCGCCGATCAGGTTCGCCTTCGGGACCCGCACGTCGTGGAAGCGCGTGACGCCGTTCTCGATGCCGCGCAGCCCCATGAACGCGTTGCGGTTCTCGACGGTGATGCCGGGCGTGGCCATGTCCACGATGAACGCGGAGATGCCGCCGCGGTGCCCGTCCGACTTCGGCACGCGCGCCATCACCACGACGAGGTCGGCGACGACGCCGTTGGTCGTCCACAGCTTGACCCCGTTGAGGACGTAGTCGTCCCCGTCGGGGACGGCCGTGGCGCGCAGCCGCGCCGGGTCGGAGCCGACGTCGGGCTCGGTGAGCAGGAACGCGCTGACCTCCCGGGCGCAGCGCGGCAGCCAGGCGTCCTTCTGCTCGGGCGTCCCGAACATCTTGACCGGCTGCGGGACGCCGATCGACTGGTGCGCCGACAGCAGCGCCCCGAGGGCCGGGCTGACCGACCCCGCCACCATCAGCGCGCGGCCGTAGTAGAGCTGGCTGAGCCCGAGCCCCCCGTACTTCTCGGGGATCTTCATGCCGAGCGCGCCGAGGTCGCGCAGGCCCCGCACGACCTCGTCGGGGATGCGCGCCTCCCGCTCGATCCGCGCCGGGTCGACCTCGGCGGCGCAGAACGCGGCGAGCTTGGCGAGGAACCCCTCGCCCTTCGCCCGCTGCTCCGGCGACGGGCGGGGGTGCGGATGGATCAGGTCGAGGCGCAGGTCGCCGAGGAACAGCTGCTTGCCGAAGCTCGGCAGCCGCCACTCGGACTCCCGGGCCTCCTCGGCCACCTTGCGGGCCGTCCGCTCGTCGACGTGCTCGTGGGTTCGCTGGCTCATGTGATCGAAGTTTCCACTGGTCGGAAGCGGAAACCCCGGCCGGCTCACCCGGTCGCCATGTCCTCGAACATGTCGCGCAGGATGAGGAGCCCCTTGGTCAGGGTCTCCCGGTCCGTGGCGAACGACAGCCGGACCGAGCCCTCACCGCCGAACTCGCTTCCCGGGCGGACCGCCACCCCCCGCTCGCGGGCGTTCGCGGCCACCTGCACGGACGTCAGCCGCGAGTCGTGCCCGACGAACGCGTAGAACGTGCCGTCGGGGGCCCGCAGCCGGGTGCCGGGCACGCCGTCGAGCAGCCGCATCACCAGCTCGCGCCGCCCCCGGTACTCGTCCAGCATCCGCCGGACGGGCTCCTGGGGTCCGGTGAGAGCCGCCAGCGCCGCGTGCTGCACCGCGGTGTTGAGGGGACCGGCCATGCGGGTGTGCACCACCGCGGCCGCGGCGACCACGTCGGGCGGTGCGACCAGGTATCCGATGCGCCAGCCCGTCATCGCGTACGTCTTGGAGAACGTCTGGACGTACAGCACCCGCTCGGCGAGGCCGGGGATGTCCAGGACGGAGGTGAACCGCCGGGGGTCGTAGACGATCTCGTCGTACGCCTCGTCGGCCAGGACCAGCAGGCCGTGCCGCTCGGCGATGTCCCGCAGCCCCTCCAGCTCCTCCGCCGAGTACACGACGCCGGTCGGGTTGCACGGGTTGCAGATCGCGACCATCCGGGCGCCGGGAGCGGCCGCGGCCACCGCGTCCAGGTCCAGGTGCAGGTCGTCGCGCTGCGGCACGAGGACGGGCTCGCCCCCGGCCATCCGCACCAGGTCGGCGTAGAGGGAGTAGGTCGGGACGGGGATGACGACCCGGTCGCCGGGGTCGACGCAGGCGAGGATCGTCGCGGCCAGGGCTCCGCTGCCGCCGTGGGTGACGAGGACCTGGTCCGCCGCCCGCCCCGGCCTGCCGGGGCCGCCGGCCTGCCGGGCCAGGGCCTCCCGGAGGTCGGGGGCGCCGTTCCAGGCGGCGTAGTGGGTGGCGCCCGCCTCGACCGCGGCGGCGTGCGCCGCGCGGATGTGTTCGGGGGTCGCGAAGTCCGGCTCGCCCGACGCCAGGGAGATCACGTCCGCCGGCGGGCGGGTGGAGGGCCGCAGGGAGTGCCGGAGGACCTCCCGCACGCGGTCCGACGGGGTGAATGCGGTCACGGGCGCTCCTGCTGGCTCGTCGCTGATGTTTCCGGTGAGGTGGGGGAGAGGTCGCCGTAGACGTCGGGCCGCCGCTCGCGGGCGACGTCCACGACGCGGCGGGCGTCGGTCAGAGGCCGGCGGTGGAGGCGGGCGCGGACGACGGGATCCCGCGGACCGTGGTCGCCGGTGAGGATCCGGCCGGTGGGCCCGGCGACCAGGCTGCGGCCGGCGAAGTCCGCGCCGTGCTCGCTGCCCAGGCGGTTGGCGAGCACGTAGTACGCGGTGCTCTCCCACGCGCGCGTCACCGCGCGGTGGGCGAGGATGTCCTCGGGGACGCCCGGGTCGGGGGCGTAGGCGAAGACGCAGACCAGGATCTCGGCCCCGGCCACGACCTGCCGGCGCGTGGCCTCGGGGAACCGCGAGTCGTGGCAGACCGACAGCCCGACGCGGCCGAGGCCGGTGTCCAGGACGTCGAACCGGTGCCCGGAGCCGAAGTACTTCGGCTCCTGGTCCCACAGGTGCACCTTGCGGTGCGCGCCGATCGTCTCGCCGTCCGGGCCGATGAGGAGGAGCGTGTTGTACAGCTCCTCGCCGCCCCCGCGTTCGGCCAGGCCGACGATGACGTGGGTTCCGGTCTCGCGTGCCGCGCGGCCGAGCGCCTCGGTGGTGCGGCCGGGGATGGTGTCGGCGGCGGCGGCCAGCCGGCGCCGGAAGTCGTCGCCGCCGTCCGGCGGGAGGTAGCCGGTGGTGGCCAGCTCGGGGAAGACGACGAGGTCGGTGGGCCGGCCGGCCGCCTCCGCCCGCACGGCGGCGGCCATGGCCTCGAGGTTGCCGGCCAGGTCGAGCGGCCGCGGATCGAACTGGACGATCGCGACGTCGACGTGGTCCTTCATGCCGTGCCGCCTTTCACAGGATCGTCGAGAGGAACCCGCGGGTCCTCTCGTGCAGGGGGTCGGCGATCACGTCGCGCGCGGGGCCGACCTCGACGACGCGGCCCTGGTCCATGAAGACGAGGCTGTCGCCGGCCTCGCGGGCGAACCCGGTCTCGTGGGTGACGACGATCATCGTCATGCCGGTGCGGGCGAGGTCCCGGATCACCGCGAGGACCTCGCCGACGAGTTCGGGGTCCAGCGCGGAGGTGGGCTCGTCGAACAGCATCACCTTGGGGTCCATCGCGAGGGCGCGGGCGATCGCCACGCGCTGCTGCTGCCCTCCCGAGAGCTGCCGGGGATAGCTGCCGGCCTTGTTGGCGAGCCCCACGTCGGCGAGGAGCTTCCTGCCGATGGCCTCTGCTTCGCCCTGCCTGACCCCCTTCACCCGGATCTGGGCGGCGGTGACGTTCTCCAGCACGGTCATGTGCGGGAAGAGGTTGAAGTGCTGGAAGACCATGCCGATCTGGGACCGCTGGCGGCAGACCTCCCTGCCGCCGAGGTGCTGGAGTCGTCCGCCCCTCCCCTCGCGGTAGCCGACGAGTTCCCCGTCGACCCGGATGCGTCCGGCGTCGATCGTCTCCAGGTTGTGGATGCAGCGCAGGAAGGTGCTCTTCCCGGACCCGGACGGTCCCATCACGCAGACCGTCTCGCCGCGCTCGACCGTCAGCGACACGCCGTTGAGGACCGGCGTGGCGCCGTAGGACTTGTGCACGTTGTCGGCGTGCACCATCGGTTGCTCCATGGCGGCCCTCCTCCTAGATCTTCCGCAGAATGGGCATGCGCCGCTTGAGGGCGGCGAAGCGGTCGACGCCGTCGTCGAGGTGACCGCGTGAGAAGTACCGCTCCACGTAGCGCTGGCCGATCGACAGGACGGTGACGAGGACGAGGTACCAGATCGAGGCGACGATGAGCAGGGGGATCGTGCCGAACGTGCGGTTGTAGATGGTCTGGGCGGAGTGCAGGAGCTCGGGCACCGCGATGACGCTCGCGAGGGCCGAGTACTTGAGCATGGCGATGATCTGGTTGCCGGTGGGCGGGACGATCGCCCGCATCGCCTGCGGGAGCACGATGCGCCGGACGACCTGGACGGGGGTGAAGCCGAGCGCCTTGGCGGCGACGGTCTGCCCCCGGTCGACCGAGAGGATGCCCGCGCGGACGATCTCGGCGTAGTACGCCGCCTCGTTGAGGCTCAGCCCGATCACGGCCGCGGTGAAGGACGTCATCACCCGGTTGCTGTCGACGGCGGCGAACTCCGGTCCCCCGAAGGGGACGCCCAGCTTGAAGTGCGGGTAGAGCGTCGCGATGTTGTACCAGAAGATCAGCTGGACCAGCACGGGCGTGCCGCGGAAGAACCAGACGTAGGCGCTCGAGGCGAGGTAGGCCGCCGAGTTGTTCGACAGGCGCATCACGCCGAGGACGATCCCCAGCGCGATGGCGATGAGCATCGACAGGGCGACGAGCTGCGCCGTGACGGCGGTGCCCTTGAGGATCTCGGGGGCGAAGAGGTACTCGCCGACGACGTCCCATTCGAATCCGGGATTGGTGAACAGGGCGTGGGTCAGCCACACCGCCACGAAGGCCACGAGGAGCCACGCGATCCAGTTGCCCGGTTCCCGGGCGCGGCCGGCCTCGACCGGCGTCGCCTCGCTCGGATCGGGGTGCGGGACGACCTCGTGGGCGCGGGGGCGGTTCGGCCGCCCCCCGCCGGAGGCGGCCGGCCGCGCGACGTCAGGACCCGGTTTCATTGCGGATCTCGCTCGTCTTGAGGGCCTGGTCGGTGACCTTCCACCTTTCGAGGATCTTCTGGTACGTGCCGTCGTTCATCAGGGACAGCAGCGCCGCCTGCACGGCCTTCCCGACTTCGGGCTGCTTCTTGGAGTACGCGATCCCCGAGAGGGTGCGGGACCCGGGGATCGTCTCCTTGCCCATCACCAGGCCGTTGCCCGAAGTGGCCGCCACGTACTCGCCCACCGCGCGGTTGGTGAGGAAGACGCCGCGCTTGTTGCCCACGGCGAGGATCGTGGCCGCGCTCTTGTCGAAGACGTGGATCGTCATCTTGGGCTTGCCCTTGGCGACGCATTCCTTCTCGGAGTACTGCCGCGTGAAGTCGAGGGGCCCGGTCCCCTGGGTGCCCACGAACGTCTTCCCGCACATGTCGGCGGGGGTGACCTGGGGGGAGTAGTCCTTGTGCTGGATGATCCCCAGCGTGTTCTGGATGTAGTCGACGAAGTTCACCGCCCGGAGCCGTTCGGGCGTGGTGACGAGCTGGCTGACCGCCACGTCGTAGCGGCCGTTCTGCACGCTGGGGATGATGGTGTCGGCGCCGAGGTCGGCGATGCTGGTCTTCAGGCCGAGCTTCCTGCCGATCGCCTGGACCATGAGGACGTCGATGCCCGTGGTCTGCCCGCTGTCGTCCTTGTAGGAGAACGGCGGCCAGTCGAGCTCGCTCGCCACCTTCAGGGTGCCGGACTTCCTCAGCGCCTCCGGCAGTTCGGCCTGCGCCTTCTTGTCGACGGCGATCGCGTCGATCTTGAGGGCCGCCCCGGTGTCGGGTCCCTTTCCGTCCTCGGCGGAGGTGACCCCGCAGGCCGTCAGGGCCACCGCCGCCGAGGCGGCCAGGAGCAGCGCGCGGTCACGTCGAGAGTGTCGCAGTACGTTCATGGGGTCCTCGTTCGGGTCGTGCCGTGTCCTTGGGGCCCGCCGTAGGTGGACGGCTCGGGCGTGGTCCAGCCGTCCAGCAGGGACGGGTCGAGGTCGAAGATCTCGATGTGCAGGGGGCGGCAGTGCTCGGTGGTGTCCTGCGCGCCCGGTCCCCAGCGGGGCTGGGAGAGGTCGCCGCCGCGGCAGTTCGACAGCGCGCACAGCAGCGGGATCTCGGCGAGGAACTCGATGTGGTCGCCGGGCTTCGCGGGGGACGCCGCGGTGTAGTACTTGCCGTCGACCAGCCCCGTCAGCTGGAAGACGTTCAGGACGTCGTGCACGTCCATCTCGCCCAGCCCGAACGGCTCGACGGCGGAGACGAGGTTCGTGTGGCAGTGGTCGTCCACGTCCTCGCCGGTCAGCAGCTTCTTCATGTGCGGGTCGCAGCGGGAGCCGAGCAGGTCGTGGCAGCCGCCGCCGTACTCGTCGACGCCGTAGGCGACGCTGTCTCCGGTGATCGTCAGCATCGGCCGCAGGTAGGGCAGGCAGGACCACAGGCGGTCGCCGGTCGTGACGTGCGTGCCCTGGATCTGCCGGGTGCGCGCGGCCCAGAACCGCTCGCGCGGGTTGTCCGCGTTGAAGAAGTTGAAGTCGCCGACCTGCGGGCCTTCGGGCGTCGACACCCGGCAGACCTGGCCCGCCTCGACGCGCCACGCCTTCCCCGTGCGGATGGGGAGGGTGAACTCCTCGACGAGGGTGCGGCGGTCGGTCGCCTCGCCGATCGCCTCGTACATCGCGGTGTCGGTGTACTTGCTCGGCAGGATGCCGGCCGGATAGATCGGCTCGGGGCGCTGAGAGGTGGTCATTCGCCGTCTCCGCTCGTGATGGTCATGACGAGATTGCCCATGTCGTCGACCCGGACGGATCCGGAGGGGCCGACGACGACCGTCGACTCCGTCTCCTCGATCAGCGCGGGCCCGGCGACGGTGCTGCCCGGGGCGAGGTCGACGCGGCGGTACACCGGCGTGTCGGTGTAGTCGCCGACTTCCGCGAAGTACGCGGGGCGGGTGCCGAGGGGGGCCGCGGAGTGCGCGGCGGCGCCGGTGGCGAGTTCCACGGTCCTCACCACGGGCGAGGAGAGCGCGCGCAGCCGCCAGGAGATGACCTGGGCGGGCATGCCCTTGAGGACCCGGTCGAACCGGGCGCGGTACTCGGTCTCGAAGGCTTCGACCAGGCCGGCCGTGTCGTGGTCGCGGACGACGTCGAGCGGGATCGGCACCGTCAGCTCGTATCCCTGGCCCACGTACCGCATGTCGGCCGCGGCCTCCAGCCTGACGTCCGCGGGGTCGACGTCCGCCTCGTCGAGCTGTGCCCGCGCCTGGCTCTCCAGTTCCTTCAGGACGGCGTCCACGGCGTTCCAGTCCGGCTCGTCGAGGGGGACGACCAGCGACGTCGTGCACTCGACGGCGCGGGGCGCCACCAGCATGCCGATCGCGGACGCGACGCCGGCCCCGCGCGGGAAGACGACCTCGCCGATGTGGAGGAGGCGGGCGACGTCGTAGGCGTGCACGGGCCCGGCCCCGCCGAAGGCGACCATCCGGTAGCGGCGCGGGTCGCGCCCCTGCTCGGAGATGTAGAGGCGGGCCGCGGTCGCCATGGCGTTGTTGACGACGTCGGCGATGCCGGCGGCCGTGGTGCGCCTGTCGGTGCGCAGGCGGGCGGCCAGCAGGTCCAGGGCCCGTCCCGCGGCGGCGGTGTCCAGCGTCATGGCGCCGCCGAGGAAGCTGTCCGGCGCCAGGTAGCCGAGCTCCAGGTCCGCGTCGGTGACGGTGGGCTCGGTGCCGCCCTTGCCGTAGCAGGCGGGGCCGGGGACGGCGCCGGAGCTGCGCGGGCCGACCTTGAGCAGCCCGAGGTCGTCGACCCACGCGACGCTGCCGCCGCCGGCGCCGATCTCGATGAGGTCGACGGTCGGCACCCGGACGGGGAACCCGCTGCCCCGCTTGAAGCGGTGGGCGCGGGCCACCTCCATCAGGTGGGTGCGCGCGGGCGCGCCGTCGTGGACCAGGGAGACCTTCGCGGTCGTGCCGCCCATGTCGAACGCGACGACGTCCTCGAAGCCGCAGGTCGTCGCCATGTGGGCGGCGGCCATGGCGCCGGCGGCCGGTCCGGACTCGACCAGGGCGATCGGGCGCTCGGAGGCGGCGCGGGCCGTGGTGATGCCGCCGTCCGACAGCATGATCATCGGTGGGGTGCCGAGCCGGTCGGCGAGCCGCCGCAGGTACCGGGTGGCCAGCGGCTGCACGAAGGCGTTGGCGGCCGCGGTCGAGAACCGCTCGTACTCCCGGATCTCGGGCGCCACGTCGGCGGAGGCGCAGACGGTGAGCTCGGGGAACGCCTCGCGCAGGATCTCGACCGCGCGCCGCTCGTGCACCCCGTTGCGGTAGGAGTTGATGAACCCGACGGCGACCGCCTGCACGCCCTGGTCGAGGAGCCGGCGGCCGGCCTCGCGCACCGCCTCCTCGTCGAGCGGCTCGACCTCGGAGCCGTCGGCCCCGATCCGCCCGTCCACCGTCAGCCTCAGGTGCCGGGGCACCAGCGCCTCGGCGCGGCGCAGGAAGAGGTCGAAGGTGTCGTAGCGCAGCTCGTTGGCGATCTCGAGGACGTCGCGCCACCCGGTGGTGGTGATCAGTCCGGTCGGCGCGCCGCGGCGCTCGATCAGGGCGTTGGTGACGAGGGTGGTGCCGTGCACGACGAGCGGGGCCCCGCCGAGGGCGTTCAGGCCGTCGATGATGGCGTCGGTCGGGTCGTCCGGGGTGGTGGGGAGCTTGTGCACCTCCACCACGCCGCGGACGGGGTCGTGGACGGCGATGTCGGTGAAGGTTCCGCCGACGTCGACGCCGGCGATTCTGGGGACCTGGATGTCGTTCACAGTCCGTAGACCTCCCGGGCCGCGGTCTCCGAGACGAGTCCGGCGTGGACGTCGGCCCGGACGGCGTCGCGGTCGCGCTCGGCCGGGTCGCCGTAACCGCCGCCGCCCGGATAGTCGATGTTGATCCGGTCTCCCGGACGGATCCTGCTGCGTCCCTTGAGCGGGAAGCCCTCGCCGCGGCCGTTGACCGTCACCCGGGAGGCCCCGCCCGGGTGGCCGCCGAGGATTCCCTCGGGGCGGTTGCGGACGTGTTCCACGAAGAGGGACAGCGTGCACTCGCCGGGGGCGAGCAGCTCGATCTCGACGTTCTGCCCGAGACCGCCGCGGTACTTCCCCGCTCCGCCGGAGTCGGGGAGGAGCTCCTTGCGCCGGATCCGCAGCGGGGCGGTGGCCTCCAGGGCCTCCATGGAGCCGGCCTCGATGTTCGAGGGGAAGCACGTCGTCGACAGGCCGTCGGCGACCGGGCGGGCCCCCATGCCGCCGTTGATGAACGGGATGGCGGTGAACTGCCTCCCGGACTCGTCGCGCGGGCCCGAGATCACGGCGCGCAGCGACGGCGCGCTGCCCGACTCGGCGATCACCCGGTCGGGGATGACGGGCGCCAGGGCCTTGTAGAGGGTGATGGCCAGGCAGTGGCCGACGAGCTGGCGGGCGTTGACCGGCGCGGGGTAGCGCGGGTTGAGGATCGAGCCCTCGGGGGCCGAGACGGTGATGCAGCGGTAGGAGCCCTCGGCGCGCGGGGTGTTCGGGTCGAGCACGCACTTGAGCGGGTAACAGGTGTACGCGTCGGTGTACGGCTTGACCACGTTGAGCGCCCGCGTCACCTCGGGGGAGGTGCCGGTGTAGTCGACCGTCATGGCGTCGCCCCGGACGGTGACGGCGACCTCCAGGTGGACGGCCTCCCCGTCCATCGTCCCGTCGAGGTCGTGGCCGGCGCGGTAGGTCCCGTCGGGGATCGCGGCCACGGCCCGGCGCATCGACCGCTCGGAGAGCCGGCAGATCTCGCCGGAGATCTCGTCGAGGGAGTCGACGCCGGTCTCGTCGGCGAACTCGACCAGGCGCTGGGCGGCGGTTCTGCCGGCGGTGACCTGCGCCATCAGGTCTCCCACCACCTCGACCGGCATGCGCAGGTTCGCCCGCAGGATCCTCAGCAGCGTCTCGTTGAGCTCGCCCTGCTCGATGAGCAGCATCGGCGGGATGAACATGCCCTCCTCGTAGACCGAGCGGGTGTCGGCGGACCAGAGGGCGCCGCTGATGTCGGCCATGTGGGCGATGCTGCCGGTCCAGCCGAGGAGGCGGCCCTCCCGGAAGACCGGGGCGATGACCGTCACGTCGGGCAGGTGCCCGGAGGTGATCCAGGGGTTGTTCGTGCAGGCGACGTCGCCGGGACGCCACTGGTCGGCGGGGCGCCAGGCGAGCATCTCCGCCAGGGTCACGCCCATCGTCATGTTGAAGCTGGGGATGCCGATGGTGTTCTCGGCGATCGCGTTGCCGCGGGCGTCGAAGACGACGCAGGCGAAGTCGTTGGACTCCGTGACGATGGGCGAGAAGGCCGTCCGTTTCAGGGTCGTCGCGGCCTCGTCGGCGATGGCGATCAGCCGGCTCCAGAGGATCTCCAGTGTGATCGGGTCGATGCGCGCAGAGGGCGCCAGCTCCTCGTCGGCGGCGCCGATGTCGACTGCGGTCATAGCCCACTCCCTCCGTTGACCTGGGTAAAGGTGGGTGGCCCTATGGTTGGCGCGCCCCCGCCGCGCTGTCAACTATTCTGGCGAACAATTTTGTGCACCCAGATTGTTGACAATCCGTCGGGCACCTCACATGCTGAAGGCGGCCCGCCACTCGACGCGCCCCCGCCGCACCCCCCGAAGCGACCTGCCGGGTCGGCGGGCGAGGAGCCCCCAGAGATGAGGTAGAGCATGTCCACACGTCCACCGGAGAGCCCGGCATCGCTCCTGGTCGTCAGCGCCCACGCCGGCGACTTCGTCTGGCGCGCGGGCGGCGCGATCGCGCTGGCCGCCGAACGGGGCGAGAGAGCCACCGTCGTCTGCCTGAGTTACGGCGAGCGCGGGGAGTCCGCCCGCGCCTGGCGCGAGGGCAGGCAGCTGGACGAGATCAAGGAGATCCGGCGCGCCGAGGCCGAGAACGCCGCGAAGGCCCTCGGCGCGGAGGTCGTCTTCCTCGACGCCGGCGACTACCCCCTGCGGGAGACCCCCGAGCTGGTCGACCGCCTCGTCCGCGTCTACCGCGACGTGGCCCCGAGCGTCGTCCTGACCCACACGCTCGCGGACCCCTACAACGGCGACCACCCGGCCGCCGCCCGCATGGCCCTCCAGGCGCGCGTGCTGGCCCAGGCGATCGGGTACGACGCGCCGGGCGACCCCCTCGGCGCCCCGCCGGTGTTCTGCTTCGAACCGCACCAGCCGGAGATGTGCGAGTTCCGTCCCGACGTCCTGCTCGACATCACGTCCACGTTCGAGCGCAAGCGCGCCGCGATGGAGTGCCTGCCCGCCCAGCAGCACATGTGGGACTACTACACCGATCTCGCCCGGCGGCGCGGCGTGCAGCTGAAGCGGAACGCGGGGCCGAACCTCGGCCTGCCGCACGCCACGATGGGCGAGGCCTACACGCGGCTCTACCCGCAGGTCACGGGGGCGCTGGCATGAGCGGCGGCCGGATCCGGGAGGAGTCCTGATGGAGAAGGTGATCGTCACCGACCCGCCGCGCGCCCCGCTGGACCGGGTCGACGCGCTGGCCGCCCACGGCGTGGCCACCGTCCACGAGGCGCTGGGCCGCGCCGGATACCTCGGGCCGGGCATCCGGCCGGTGCACCTCGGCTCGCGCATCGGCGGGACGGCCGTCACCGCGCTCTGCTGGCCCGGCGACAACCTCATGATCCACGCCGCGGTCGAGCAGTGCCGCCCCGGCGACGTCCTGGTCGTCGCGACGACCTCGCACTGCGCGGACGGCCTGTTCGGCGAACTCTTCGCCACCGCGCTGATGAAGCGGGGGGTGCGCGGACTGGTCACCGCGACCGGGGTCCGCGACGTCGACGATCTGCACCGCATCGGCTTCCCCGTGTGGTCCGCCGCGGTCAGCGCCCAGGGCTCCGTCAAGGCCACCGCCGGATCCGTCAACACGCCCGTCGTCATCGGCGGGCAGACGATCCGCCCGGGGGACGCCGTCCTGGCCGACGACGACGGAGTGGTGTGCGTCCCCCGGACCGCGGTCGACCGGGCGCTGGCGGCGTCCCGGGCTCGCGCGGAGAAGGAGGAGGCCACACGCGCCGCCTTCCGGGAGGGCGAACTCGGTCTGGACCGGTACGGGTTGCGGGCCACGCTCGTCCGGCTCGGCGTTCGCTACGTCACCGCCCGGGAGTACGCCGCGGAGCGGGCGGCCGAGGACCGGGCGACGGGGAGCGCCCGGTGACGGCGGGAACGGCGGACGGCGGCGTGCCCTGCATGCTCCTGCGCGGGGGCACGTCCAAGGGCGCGTACTTCCTCGCCGGGGACCTTCCCGGCGACCCCGCCGAACGGGACGATCTGCTGCTGCGCGTCATGGGCGCCCCCGACCCCCGGCAGATCGACGGGCTGGGCGGGGCGACGTCCCTGACCAGCAAGGTCGCGGTCGTCTCGCGCTCCACCCGTCCCGGCGTCGACGTCGACTACCTCTTCCTCCAGGTGGGTGTGGACGAGGCCGTGGTCAGCGATCGGCAGAACTGCGGCAACCTCCTGGCCGGGGTGGGGCAGTTCGCCGTGGAGCGAGGGCTCGTTCCGGCCGGCGACCCGGAGACCGTGGTGCGCATCCGCATGGTCAACTCCGGCAGCGTGGCCCGCACGCGCTTCCCCACTCCGGGAGGCGTCGTGCGGTACGCCGGCGGCACCGCGATCGCCGGCGTCCCGGGGACGGCGGCGCCGGTGGTGCTGGAGTTCGCCGACACCGTCGGGTCGGCGACCGGCCGGCTGCTTCCCACGGGCGGCGTGCGGGACGTGGTCGACGGGATCCCCGTCACCTGCGTCGACAACGGCATGCCGGTGGTCGTCGCCGCCGCCGCGTCGTTCGGCCTGAGCGGCCACGAGTCCCACGCTGAACTGGCCGCCGACCGGCGGCTGCTGGAACGCGTCGACCGGCTGCGGATCCGGGCCGGTGCGCTGATGGGGATGGGGGACGTCACCGCCTCGTCCGTCCCGAAGACCACGCTCGTGGCCGAGCCGAGGGACGGCGGCATGCTCGCCACCCGGACGTTCATCCCCGTCACCCCGCACACCGCGATCGGCGTGCTGGGCGCCATCTCCGCCGTGACCGCCGTCCGCCTGCCCGGCGCCGTCGGCCACGACCTCACCGCGTCCTGGCCGGCCGGCGGCACCCGCGTGGACGTCGAGCACCCGACGGGGCACCTGGTGATCGAGGTGGACGTCGATCCGGCCGCCGAACCGCCGGCAGTGCGGCGCAGCGGCGTCGTGCGGACGGCGCGCAAGCTGTTCGACGGGACGGCGTTCCCCCGCGGCTGAGGCGCCCGGCCGCCGGCGGCCTCACTCGGCCGGGAGCGGTCCCAGCGCCAGCTCGTCGCCCTCGCCGAGGGCCCTGATCACATCGAGGACGTGCTCGCGCATGGCCGCCTCGGCGGCCTCGGCGTCCCGGGCGGCGACGGTCGCGATGATCCGCAGATGCTGGGGCAGGGACTGCCCCGGCCGCCCGGGGCGCAGGGCCAGCCGGAAGCGGTGCCGGACGAGCTGCGCGTGCATGCCCTCGAGCATCTCCATCGCGACCGGCTGGGCCGCGATCTCCCGGATCCGGGTGTGCAGCCGCTCGTTCAGCTGCGAGTACCGGAGCGGGTCCCCGTCCCGGACGGCCGCCTCCATGCTCGCGCCGATCGTGCGCAACTCCTCGGCCTCGTCGTCGGTGACGTTCTCCGCGGCCTTGCGGGCGCACAGGCCCTCCAGCACCATGCGGCACTCGTACATCGCGATCGCCTCGGCGACGGTGATCACGCGGACCCGGGCCCCGCGGTTCTTGATCCGCTCGACGAGCCTCTCGGCGGTGAGCTCCACCAGCGCCGTGCGCACCGCCGACCGCTTCACCTGGAGCAGCTCGGCGAGATCGCCCTCCACCAGCCGCTGCCCCGGGGCCATCTCGCCCGCGAGGATCAGCGCGCGCAGCCGGTCCGCCGGGCTCTGGTCGTCGGCGGCGGGACCGCTCCTTCGGGACACCAACGGGGACTCTCCCTCCGGATGCCCGCCGGGTCTCGACGGGTGCCTATATTCGCAACAATATTAGCGCCATTTTCTCAGACACTGAGGGCGCAGGGAAGGGCCGCGCCGCGACCCGGGCCTCCGGGCCGCCGGGTCAGTGCGCGGCCAGGCCGTCCACCTCGGCCGCGAAGAGCCGCGCCGGGTCGAAGCCCATGCCGGCGAAATGGCCCGCGAGCTCCAGGGACAGGACGCCGTGGCAGCGGGTCCAGAAGGTCAGGGCGCGGTGCAGGGCCGCCGGCGGGGCCGGATGGCCGCGCGCCCAGTCGCGGTGGCCCTCCAGGTGCGCGTCGAACGGCGTGGCGGGCTCCTCCTCGGAAGGCGCCGCGCAGGCGTCGAGCAGGATCGCCATGATCTCGTCGGAGACGGCCGTCGTGTCGTCCGGCGCGTGGTAGCCGGGCACGGGGGTGCCGTAGACGAGGAAGTACCGGTGCGGGTCGGCGAGGGCCCAGCCGCGCACGGCGTGCGCGAGGCCCGCCAGGCCGGCGCCCGCCTCGGCGGCGGAGCGGAGCGTGTCGGCGAGGCTCCGGTAGGCGTCCCGGACGAGTTCGGTGATCAGCTCGTCGCGTCCGGCGTAGTAGCGGTAGAGCGCGGGCCCGCTCATGCCCATCCGCTTGGCGATCGCGTTGAGGGAGAGCGCGGACGCGCCCGCCGCGGCGATCTGCTCCCACGCGCGTTCCTTGATCTCCGCACGCACCTGCGCCCGGTAGCGCCCGCGCGGGCTCCCGGTGTCCGGCTCCGCCATGACGGGCCTCCTCTCCGCCGACGAAGCTACACCGCCAAGAATTAGTTAGAAGGTATCACCGAGCCCGTTGACGCGGCCCGGCCCGGATGGTTATAACTTCTAACGAAAGCACGAGCTTCTATCGAAGGGGACACCATGTTCGGCAACAGCAGCTCGGGCCCGTCCGTCCGCCGCCTCCGTTCCGGGGGGCGGACGCGCGCGACCGCGCTCACGCTCTCGCTCGCCGCGGGCGTGCTCGCGGGCGCGGTCCCGGCCGCGCACGCCGCTCCGGCCGACCGCGGCGGCCGGTCGCAGTGCCGGGCCGAGGGCGTCGATCCCGCCGCCCTCATCCGCTACCGGAGCGACATCCTGATCAAAGCGCCGCTGAGCACCGTCTTCGGGCTCCAGGCGGACGTGGAGCGCTGGCCGGACTGGCAGGAGCCCGTCCTGTCCATGAAGCGCCTCGACCCGGGCCCCCTCCGCGAGGGGTCGAGGTTCCGGTGGACCACGCCGGCGCCCCCCACCCCGACGACGCCCGCCACGACGCTGACCATCACCTCCACCGTCCAGCGGCTGCGGCCCGGCGTCTGCGTCCTGTGGAGCGGGCCCGCGATCGGTGAGGGGGTCCGCATCGACGAAGGTGTCCACCTGTGGACCTTCACCAGGGTCAGGGGAGGCGTCCGCGTGCACACCGAGGAGACCTGGACCGGCGACCAGGTCGAAGCGGACGTCCCCCGGGCCACGGAGATCCTCGGTCAGGGGCTCCGGGCCTGGCTGGCCGACCTGAAGTCCGCCGCCGAGGCCCGCGCCGGCCACGGCCGGTGACGGCGCCACCGGGCGGCGAACTTCGTCGAGGAGCCGGACCGCTGCGCTGAGCGCCCGTTTTGTGCCTGGGACGTAGTTCGGCGATGCTGGGGGAGTGTCAATGGAGACTCTGAACAGCGCCGCCGAGCTGCGCGCCTTCCTGCACGGCCTCCCCGGAGTGGACCGGGTGGGCGCCGAGGAGCGGGCGGCGCGGCTCGCCACCCGGTCGGTCAAGACGTCGGCGAAGGCCGCGGCGATCGACCTGGCGATCTCGATGGTGGACCTGACCACGCTGGAGGGCGCGGACACGGCGGGGAAGGTGCGGGCCCTGTGCGCCAAGGCCGCGCACCCCGACCCGGCGGACGCCTCGGTCCCGGCGGTGGCGGCGGTCTGCGTGTACCCCGACATGGTCGAGGTCGCGGTGCGGGCCCTGGCCGGGACGGGGATCGGCGTCGCGAGCGTGGCGACGGCCTTCCCGTCCGGGCGGGCGCCGATGGAGGCCAAGCTGGCCGACACCCGGGCGGCGGTGGCGGCGGGCGCGGCCGAGATCGACATGGTGATCGACCGGGGCGCGTTCCTGGCCGGCGACTACGCCAAGGTGCACGACGAGATCGTCGCGGTCAAGGACGCCTGCGGGACCGCGCACCTGAAGGTGATCCTGGAGACCGGCGAGCTGGCCACCTACGACAACGTGCGGCGCGCCTCCTGGCTGGCGATGCGCGCCGGGGCCGACTTCATCAAGACCTCCACCGGCAAGGTGTCGCCGGCGGCGACGCTGCCGGTGACGCTGGTCATGCTGGAGGCCGTCCGCGACTACCGGGCCGCGACCGGGCGGCAGGTCGGGGTCAAGCCCGCGGGCGGGATCCGCACCACCAAGGACGCGATCAAGTACCTGGTGCTGGTGAACGAGACCGCGGGACCCGACTGGCTGGCGCCCGAGTGGTTCCGGCTCGGGGCCTCCTCGGTGCTGAACGACCTGCTGATGCAGCGACGCAAGCTCGCCACCGGGGTGTACTCCGGTCCCGACTACTTCACGTTGGACTGATCATGGTTTTCGAGTACGCGCCGGCGCCCGAGTCCCGGTCCGTCGTCGACATCCGCGGCTCCTACGGGCTGTTCGTCAACGGCGAGTTCACCGACGGGCACGGCGAGCCGTTCAAGTCCGTCAACCCGGCCGACGAGACCGTCCTGGCCGACATCGCCTGCGCGGACGAGGCGGACGTCGACCGCGCCGTGCGGGCGGCCCGCACCGCCTACGACAAGGTCTGGGGCCCGATGCCCGGGGCCGAGCGGGCCAAGTACCTGTACCGGATCGCGCGGATCGTCCAGGAGCGGGCGCGCGAGCTCGCCGTGCTGGAGTCGATCGACAACGGCAAGCCGATCCGCGAGTCGCGGGACGTGGACGTGCCGCTGGCTGCGGCGTGGTTCTTCTACTACGCGGGCTGGGCCGACAAGCTGCGCCACGCCGGGTTCGGGCCCGACCCGAGGCCCGTCGGGGTGGCGGGGCAGGTCATCCCGTGGAACTTCCCGCTGCTGATGCTGGCCTGGAAGATCGCCCCCGCGCTGGCGTGCGGCAACACCGTCGTGCTCAAGCCGGCGGAGACGACGCCGCTGACGGCGCTGCTGTTCGCCGACATCTGCCGCCAGGCCGAGCTGCCGCCCGGCGTGGTCAACATCGTCACCGGTGCCGGCGAGACCGGCGCGGCCCTCGTCGCGCACCCGGGGATCGACAAGGTCGCCTTCACCGGCTCCACCGACGTCGGCCGGCAGATCGCCCGCACCCTCGCCGGGACCGGCAGGAGGCTGACGCTGGAGCTCGGCGGCAAGGCCGCCAACATCGTCTACGAGGACGCCGCCCTCGACCAGGCCGTCGAGGGCATCGTCAACGGGATCTTCTTCAACCAGGGCCACGTGTGCTGCGCCGGGTCCCGGCTGCTCGTCCAGGAGTCGGTCGCCGGGGAGGTGCTGGAGCGGCTGAAGACGCGGATGGCGACGCTGCGGGTCGGCGACCCCCTCGACAAGAACACCGACATCGGGGCGATCAACTCCGCCGCGCAGCTCGCGCGGATCCGGGAGCTGTCGGACGCGGGCGAGGCCGAGGGCGCCGAGCGCTGGTCGCCGCCCTGCGAGCTGCCGGCCCAGGGCTTCTGGTTCGCGCCGACCCTGTTCACCGGGGTGGCGCAGTCGCACCGGATCGCCCGCGAGGAGATCTTCGGGCCCGTGCTGTCCGTGCTGACGTTCCGCACGCCGGAGGAGGCCGTCACCAAGGCCAACAACACCCCGTACGGGCTGTCGGCGGGCATCTGGACCGAGAAGGGGTCGCGGATCCTGTGGACGGCGCAGCGGCTGCGGGCCGGGGTGGTGTGGGCCAACACGTTCAACAAGTTCGACCCGGCCTCCCCGTTCGGCGGCTACAAGGAATCGGGGTTCGGCCGCGAGGGCGGACGCCACGGACTGGAGGCCTACCTCAATGCCTGACCGTCTCTCCGTGCGCAAGACCTACAAGCTCTACATCGGGGGCGCCTTCCCCCGGTCAGAATCCGGCAGGTCCTACCCCGTGACCGACTCCAAGGGCCGCTTCCTCGCCAACGCCTCCCAGGCGTCCCGCAAGGACGCCCGCGACGCCGTGGTCGCCGCCCGCAAGGCGTTCCCCGGCTGGTCCGGACGCACCGCCTACAACCGCGGCCAGATCCTGTACCGGATCGCCGAGATGCTGGAAGGCCGCCGCGACCAGTTCGTGGACGAGCTGCGCCAGGCCGGCGCGTCCAAGGGCGCCGCCGGGACGGAGGTGGACGCCGCCGTCGACCGCTGGGTCTGGTACGCCGGCTGGGCCGACAAGCTGGACGCCGTCGCCGGGGCCGCCAACCCCGTGTCCGGGCCGTTCTTCAACTTCTCCACGCCCGAGCCGACCGGGGTCGTCGCCGTCGTCGCGCCCGACTCGCCGCTGCTCGGCCTGGTGTCCGTCCTGGCCCCGGTCATCGTGTCCGGCAACACCGCCGTGGTGGTGGCGTCCGAACCGGCTCCGCTGCCCTCCGTCACCCTCGCCGAGGTGCTGGCGACCTCCGACCTGCCGGGCGGCGTCGTCAACATCCTCACCGGCCGCCGCACCGAGATCGCCCCCTGGCTGGCCGCCCACATGGACGTCAACGCCCTCGACCTCGCGGGCGCGCTCCCCGAGCACCTCCAGGAACTGGAGGAGAAGGCGGCGGGGAACCTCAAGCGCGTCCTGCTCCCGGCGGGCGGCGACTGGACCGATGAGCCGGGAACCGCACGTATGACCGCGTTTCTGGAGACCAAGACCGTCTGGCATCCGGTGGGCGTCTGAGCTGAAATGACGCGGCGTGTGTAGAGGGTCACGAAGTGTGGAATAGATCTCCCCGTAACTGATCACAGTGGGGGGAGATCAGTGCCTACCAAGACCGAATCGCGTACGGCGAGCCGAGGGTCGGCCGCCCGTACGAAGAGCACATCAGCGACCAAGTCCACTGCCGCCAGGAAGCCGGCGGCGAAACGGACCTCGGCGGCGAAGGCGCCGTCGCGGTCCACGACCAGCCGCACGACCGCGACCAGGAGCGGCACGGCGAGGAAGCCCGCCGCGCCCAGCCGGTCGTCGGCGTCGTCGTCGGCGGCCGCGACCCGCGTCACCAAGGCCGCGAGCCAGGCCAAGACCGCCGCGACGCAGATGAAGTCGGTGGCGACCAAGGCGTCCTCGTCGGCCAAGGCCATGACGGCGATGACCAAGGCGATGACCAGCGCCACCAAGGCCATGTCCGACGCCGCGAAGGCGATGGACGCGGCGGCGAAGGTCATCACCACCACCGCCAAGCCGACGGGGACCCGCGCCGCGCCGGCGAGGAGGACCACGGCGGCGAGCAGGAGCGGCACGAGCCGGACCACGGCCCGCAAGTCCACCACGGCGGCGTCGAGCCGGTCCGGGACGGCCTCGGCCCGGACGACCGCCTCGAAGTCGTCCACGGCGCGCAAGTCCACGTCCAAGGCGGCAACGTCGCGGACGGCGGCATCGGCGAAGACGTCCGGCACCGCGAAGACGTCGGGGACGGCGAAGGCGTCCGGGACGGCCCGCAAGCCGGCCGCGCCCAAGTCCAGGGCCAGCGCCGCCCGCAAGTCGACGTCGTCGCGGACGACCGCGAGCACCAGGTCGGGCACCGCGAAGGGGTCGGCCAGATCGGGGACCGCCAAGTCCGCGGCTCCGGCTCGCAGGACGCCCGCGCGGACGACGACCGCGGGCACGTCCGCCGCGCGGCCGGCGCCGCCGCCACCGCCCGTCGTGGAGCCGAAGACCAACTCGCTCCAGCACTCGACGCGGACGGACGGCGGGTTCCTGAGCGGGCTCACCGACCGCGGCCGCGAGCGCTGAGACCGCGATGGACGAGAAGGACATCCTGGCGCGCATCGACGAGTACGTGGGGGAGGAGCGGCGGCTCCGCGAGCGGTACCAGCGCGACGAGCTGGACCGCGAGGAGGAGCACCGGCGGCTGGAACGGCTGGAGGTCGCGCTCGACCAGTGCTGGGACCTGCTGCGCCGCCGCCGGGCCAGGCTGGAGGCCGGCGAGGACCCCGGCGGCGCGGAGGTCCGGCCGCCGGACGAGGTCGAAGGCTACCTGCAATGACGGCGTCCCGGCCGCGGCGCCCGCTGCGGTTCGGCCTGTCCGTCGTCCCGGACGCCTCCGCTCCGCTGCTCCACACCGCCCGGGAGGCGGACCGGTTCGGGCTCGACCTGCTCGGGATCCGCGACCAGCCGTACCGGCGCGACACCGCCGACGCGCTCGCGCTGATGGCGGCCGTGCTGGCCGGCACGTCCCGGATCCGGGTGCTGCCCGCGGTGGCGTGCCTGCCGCTGCGACCGCCGGCCGCGCTCGCCAAGGCGATCGCGACGATGGACCGGCTCAGCGGCGGCCGCGCCGAGCTCGGTCTCGGCACGGGGATGGAGCCGGGCGGCGTCGAGGCCTACGGCGGGCCGCGCCTGGACGGCGCGGCGTCGCGGCGCGCCCTGGAGGAGGCCGTGCAGCTCATCCGGCTGCACTGGAGCGACCAGAACGGGCTGCGGTTCGCGGGCGAGCACTACCGGTTCGCGGCGGCGCAGGCGGGCCCGGCGCCCGCGCACCAGATCGGCATCTGGTTCGGCGTCACCGGGCCGCGCGGCCTCGACCTCGCCGGGAGGGTCGCCGACGGCTGGATCGCGCCGTCGTCGCTCGTCCCGCCGAAGCGGCTCGCGGACGGGCAGCGCCGCGTCGACGAGGCCGCGCTGAGAGCCGGTCGCCGGCCCGGCGAGATCCGCCGCGTCTACGTCCTCGAAGGGGAGGTCGACGGGCGGGAGTCGCGGGGCTTCCTGCACGGCCCGCCGCGCCAGTGGATCTACGAGCTGACCGAGCTGGCCGTCGGGCACGGCGTCGACACGTTCCTGTACGGGGGCGACCCCGAGCAGCTCCCGGTGTTCGCCCTGGAGATCGTGCCGGCCGTCCGCGAGCAGGTCACCCGCGAACGGGCCGGGCCCGCGCAGGGCCCCGCCCAGGGGGAGGCCCGGCCGCAGGCTCCGTCCCTTCCCGGGCAGCCCTCGCCGCGCGGCACGAGCGTGCCGTGACGCGGGGCGCCGCGCCCGGCGCCCGTCTCACATGCGCTCGGGGGTGGGGACTCCGAGGAGGTCGAGGCCGGTGACGAGCGTGCGCAGCGTCGCCGCGCACAGCGCGAGCCGCGACGCCCGCGTCTGCTCGTCGGGGGCCTTCAGCACCGGGCAGTTCTCGTAGAACGTCGTGTAGGCGTCGGCGACCGAGTAGACGTAGCTCGCCAGCCGGTGCGGCTCGGCGGTCTCGCCGGCCTGCTTCAGCACGGCGCCGAACCCGAGCAGCTCCAGCGCCAGCGCGCGCTCGGCCGGGTGGACGAGCGTGATCGGGCCGGTCGCGTCCTCGGGGGCCAGGCCGCCCTTCCGGAAGATCGACCGGATCCGCGCGGTCGCGTACTGCAGGTACGGGCCGGTCTTGCCGTTGAACGAGATCATCCGGTCGAAGTCGAAGGTGTACTCGCTGTCGCGCGCCACCGACAGGTCGGCGTACTTCACCGCGCCCATGCCGACCGCCTGGACGATCTCGGCCCGGGTCGCGTCGTCGAACGGCTCGTCGTGCTGGATCTCGTCGAACACGGCGCCGGCCCGCTCGACCGCCTCGTCCAGCAGCTCCGCCAGCTTGACGGTGCCGCCGGCCCGGGTCCGCAGGATCTTGCCGTCGGTGCCGAGGACGTTCCCGATCTGCGCGTGCTCGGCCCTGACCTCGTCGTTCAGCCAGCCCGCCATCCGCGCGACGGCGAACACCATCTGGAAGTGCAGCGCCTGCGGCGCCCCGACCACGTAGATCATCCGGTCGACGTGCTCGGTGTCGACCCGGTACCGGATCGTGGCGAGGTCGGTGGTGGAGTAGTTGTAGCCGCCGTCGCTCTTGCGGATGATCACCGGGAGCGGCTCGCCCTCCCGGCCGGTGAACCCGGGCGGGAACGCGCACAGCGCCCCGTCGCTGATCACCGCGATGCCCTTGTCCTCCAGCTCCTGGGCGGTCGGGGCCAGCAGGTCGTTGTAGTAGCTCTCGCCCTTGATGTCGTCGTCGGTGAGCGTGACGCCGAGCCGCCCGTAGACGGAGTTGAAGTACCGCTTCGACACCTCGACGAGGACGTTCCACAGCCGCAGCGTCTCGGCGTCGCCCGCCTGGAGCGCGACGACCCTGCGCCGGGACCGGTCGGCGAACGCCTCGTCGCCGTCGAACTTCTCCCGCGCGGCCTGGTAGAACGCGGTCAGGTCGCTGACGGACGAGTCGTCCCGCGCGGCGGCGTCCTCCCCGAGGTCGAGCAGGTGCTCGATCAGCATGCCGAACGGGGTGCCCCAGTCGCCGACGTGGTTGTCCCGGACGACCTCGTGTCCGAGGAACGCCAGGATCCGCGCGATCGCGTCGCCGACGATCGTGGTCCGCAGGTGCCCGACGTGCATCTCCTTCGCCACGTTCGGGGAGGAGTACTCGACGACGACCTTCTGCGGCTTGTCGGCGGGGGGGACGGCGAGCCGCTCGTCCTCCAGGGCCCGCTGCGCCTCGCCGGCGATCCACTCGTCGCTGAGCGTCAGGTTGATGAACCCGGGCCCGCTGACCTGCACCTGCGACACGACCCCCGCCGTGTCGAGGTGCGCCGCGATCTCCTCGGCCACGTCTCGCGGCTTGCGGCCCAGCTTCTTGGCCAGCGGCAGCGCCACGTTGGCCTGAAGGTCGGCGAACTGCGACGGCCGGATGACCGGGTCGGTGTCCGCGTACGACGGTCCGAAGGCGGCGCTCAGCGCGGCCTGGACCCGGGCGGCGAGTACGAGTTGCGGATCGGGCATGTTCCAAGGTTATCGGCGACGCGGAGGGGCCCGGAATCGGTTTTGGGCGGGGCTAGTGCCCGGCGGGCGGCTCCGTGCGGTCCGGGACGGTGTCGGCGGCGGGGGAGGGGACCTCCGGGACCTTCTCGCCGGGCCGGTCCGCCGGCTTGTCGGCGGGCCTGTCGCCGTCGCGCTCGCCGTGCGTCCAGCGCCCGAAGCGGGACGTGCGGGTCGCGGCGACCTGCTCGCGGATCCGCTCGACGATCCGTCCGGCGGCCAGCCGGTGCGCCAGGTCGCAGGCCGAGGTGATGGCGCGGGCCCGGGAGGCGCCGTGCGCGATCACGACCGTCCCGTTCAGGCCGAGCAGGACGCCGCCGCCGTAGGTGTCGGGGTCGAGGCGGTCGCGCAGGTCCTGGAGGCGGCGCCGCTGCAGCAGCGCGCCCATCCGCGCGGCGGGGGTGGAGGTCATCGCGTCGCGGATCTCCGCGAACGCGGTGGCGACCGTGCCCTCCACGGCCTTGAGCGCGACGTTGCCGGTGAAGCCGTCGGCGACGACGACGTCGACGCGCCCGCTCAGCAGGTCGTGGCCCTCCACGTTCCCGGCGAACTCGATGCCGTGGCTGCCCGTCGCGAGCAGCTCGTGCGCCCGCTTGGTGAGCTTGTTGCCCTTGCCCGCCTCGGCGCCGATGTTGAGCAGGCCCACCGACGGCCGGTCCACCCCGAGCAGGATCTGCGCGTACGCGGTGCCGAGCGCGGCGAACTGGACGAGGCCCTCCGGCTTGACGTCCGCGGTGGCGCCCGCGTCCAGCAGGATCGTGGGGCGCGGCCGTGTCGGCAGGGCCACCGCGATCGCCGGGCGCATCACGCCCTGCTGGCCCTTGAGCCGCAGCCGCGACGTCGCCACCACCCCGGCGGTGCTGCCCGCCGAGACCAGCGCCGACGCCCGGCCCTGCTTGATCAGGTGGCAGGCGATCGCGATGGACGAGCGGGGCTTGCGCCAGCTCGCGAGCGCGCCCTCGCCCATGTCCAGGGCCTCGTCGGCGTTCACGATGGGGATCGTGCCGAGGACGCCGTGCAGGTCCAGCTCCCGCCGGATCCGCGCCGCCCGCCCGACCAGCACCAGCCGGACGCCGTGCTCGCGGACCGCGGCCACCGCCCCCGCGATGATCTCTTCGGGGGCGTGGTCGCCGCCCATCGTGTCGACCGCGATCGGCAGCGGGCGCACCGTCGCGGATCCGGCGGGAGCTGGACCT
>NZ_JBEUPA010000128.1:0-26454 GCF_040492065.1 Actinomadura sp. NPDC000929
CCGCCGCCGCCCGCGGCGCGCTGCTGCGCGGCCTGCTGCTCGCGCTCGGCGCGCGTCTGCGCGGCCTCGCCCTTGTAGATCCACACCTTGACGCCGATGCGGCCGAACGTCGTCCGGGCCTCGTAGAACCCGTAGTCGATGTCGGCGCGCAGCGTGTGCAGCGGGACCTGGCCCTCGCGGTAGAACTCCGACCGCGACATCTCGGCGCCGCCGAGACGGCCGCCGCACTGGACCTTGATGCCCTTGGCGCCGGACTTCATCGCGGACTGGATCGCCTTGCGCATGGCACGGCGGAACGCGACGCGGCTGGACAGCTGCTCGGCCACGCCCTGCGCGACGAGCTGCGCGTCGATCTCGGGGTTCTTGACCTCGAGGATGTTCAGCCGGACCTGCTTGCCGGTCAGCTTCTCCAGGTCGCCGCGCAGGCGCTCGGCCTCCGCGCCGCGACGGCCGATGACGATGCCCGGCCGGGCGGTGTGGATGTTGACCTCGACACGGTCACGGGTCCGCTCGATCTCCACCTTGGAGATGCCCGCCCGGTCCATGCCCTTCTGCAGCATGCGCCGGATCTGGACGTCTTCCTTGACGTAGTCCTTGTAGAGCTTGTCGGCGAACCACACGGACTTGTGGTCGGTGGTGATGCCGAGCCGGAACCCGTGCGGGTTGATCTTCTGACCCACTACCGGGCCCTCCTCGTCTTCTTACCGCCGCCGGACGCGGCCACAGCGTCGTCTCGCGACTCCACGACCACGGTGATGTGGCTCGTGCGCTTGTTGATGCGGTAAGCCCGGCCCTGGGCGCGGGGGCGGAAACGCTTCAGCGTCGGCCCCTCGTCCACCCACGCGCGACTGACGACGAGCGTCCCCGAGTCGAGCTTGAAGTTGTGCTCGGCGTTGGCGATGGCACTCGCCAGCACCTTGCCCACCGGCTCACTCGCAGCCTGGGGGGCGAACCGCAGCACCGCCTGAGCCTCCGCGGCAGGCAGGCCGCGGATGAGGTCCACCACGCGGCGGGCCTTCCTGGGCGTGACGCGGATGAACCGCGCCTGGGCCCTGGCTTCCATCGCTGTTCCCTCTCTCCTACGTGCTAACTGCTCTGCCTGCTCAGCCTCGGCGGCTGCGGCGGTCTTCCTTGACGTGGCTGCGGAACGTCCGCGTCGGCGCGAACTCGCCGAGCTTGTGTCCCACCATCGAGTCGGTGATGAACACCGGGACGTGCTTGCGGCCGTCGTGCACGGCGATCGTGTGACCGATCATGTCCGGCACGATCATGGAGCGCCGCGACCACGTCTTGATGACGTTCTTGGTGCCCTTCTCGTTCTGCACGTCCACCTTCTTGATGAGGTGGTCGTCCACGAACGGGCCCTTCTTCAGGCTACGTGGCATAGCGAGCGACTCCTACCGCTTCTTCTTGCTGCGACGACGGACGATCAGCCGGTCGCTCGACTTGTTCGCCTGGCGAGTGCGGCCTTCCTTCTTGCCGGCCGGGTTCACCGGGTGCCGGCCACCGGAGGTCTTGCCCTCACCACCACCGTGCGGGTGGTCGATCGGGTTCATGGCCACGCCGCGGACGGTCGGGCGCTTGCCCTTCCACCGCATGCGGCCGGCCTTGCCCCAGTTGATGTTCGACTGCTCGGCGTTGCCGACCTCGCCGACCGTGGCGCGGCAGCGCACGTCCACCATCCGCATCTCGCCGGAGGGCATACGCAGCGTGGCGTACTTGCCCTCCTTGGCCAGCAGCTGGACGCCGGCGCCCGCGCTGCGGGCGATCTTGGCGCCGCCGCCGGGGCGCAGCTCGATGGCGTGCACGACCGTACCGGTCGGGATGTTGCGCAGCGGAAGGCAGTTGCCCGGCTTGATGTCCGCGCCCGGCCCGTTCTCCACCCGGTCGCCCTGGCGCAGACCGCGCGGGGCGAGGATGTAGCGCTTCTCGCCGTCCGCGTAGTGCAGCAGCGCGATCCGCGCGGTGCGGTTCGGGTCGTACTCGATGTGCGCGACCTTGGCCGGGACGCCGTCCTTGTCGTGCCGGCGGAAGTCGATCACGCGGTACGCGCGCTTGTGCCCGCCGCCCTGGTGCCGGGTCGTGATGCGGCCGTGGTTGTTGCGGCCGCCCTTCTTGGGGAGCGGACGCAGCAGCGACTTCTCGGGCTCGCGGCGCGTGACCTCGACGAAGTCGGCCACGCTGGACCCGCGACGACCCGGAGTCGTCGGCTTGTAATTACGGATGCCCATCTTTTTCGTTCATCCCTTGTCTGTCTTCGGGACGACCTGGCCTGTCTAGGCCGGGCCGCCGAAGATGTCGATCCGCTCGCCCTCGGCCAGGCTGACGATGGCGCGCTTGGTGTCCTTGCGCTTGCCGTAGCCGAACCGGGTGCGCTTGCGCTTGCCCTGCCGGTTGATCGTGTTCACGCTCGTCACCTTGACGCCGAACACCGACTCGACCGCCTGCTTGATCTGGGTCTTGTTGGCGTCCGGGCGGACGACGAACGTGTACTTGTTCTCGTCCAGCAGCCCGTAGCTCTTCTCCGAGACGACCGGCGCGATGATGATGTCGCGGGGGTCAGCGATCTTGTTCATGTGCGACCCTCCTCACTTCTTCTTCGCGCGCGAGACGAACTCGTCGTACGCCGTCTTCGTGAAGACGACGTCGTCGTTCACCAGCACGTCGTACGTGTTGAGCTGGTCGGAGACGATCACGTGCACGCTCGGCTCGTTGCGCAGGCTCTTCCAGGTCACGTCGTCCTCGCGGTCCAGGACCAGCAGGACGCGCTTGGCCGCGGTGACGTCGCGCAGCGCCTTCAGCGCCGTCTTCGTCTTCGGGGTGTCGCCCTCGATGAGGCCGTCGACCACGTGCACCCGGCCGAACCGGGCGCGGTCGGACAGGGCGCCGCGCAGCGCGGCGGCCTTCATCTTCTTGGGCGTCCGCTGCGAGTAGTCCCGCGGCTGCGGCCCGTGGACGACGCCGCCGCCGGCGAACTGGGGCGCGCGGGTCGAGCCCTGACGGGCGCGGCCGGTGCCCTTCTGCCGGTACGGCTTCTTGCCACCGCCGGAGACCTCGCCCCGGGTCTTGGTGGCGTGCGTGCCCTGGCGCGCCGCGGCCAGCTGCGCCACCACGACCTGGTGGATCAGCGGCACGCTGGTCTTCGCGTCGAAGACCTCGGCGGGCAGTTCGATGTCGAGCTTCGAAGTCACTTGCCCGCTCCCTTCACTGCGTCGCGGACCAGCACCACGCCGCCGTTGGGACCGGGAACCGCGCCCTTGATGAGCAGCAGGTTCTTCTCCGCGTCGATGGCGTGGACGGTCAGGTTCTGCACGGTGGTACGGGCGTTGCCGTGCCGTCCCGCCATGCGGAGGCCCTTGAAGACGCGACCCGGGGTCGCGCAGCCGCCGATCGAACCCGGCGAGCGGTGCTTGCGCTGGGTGCCGTGCGAGGCGCCGAGGCCCTTGAAGCCGTGGCGCTTCATGACACCGGCGGTGCCCTTGCCCTTGCTCGTCCCGGTAACGTCGATCTTCTGGCCGGCCTCGAAGACGCTGGCGGTGATCTCCTGGCCGAGTTCGAACTCGGTGGTGTCGTCGGCCCGCAGTTCGACGAGGTAGCGGCGCGGCGTGACGCCGGCCTTCTCGAAGTGACCCGTGCTCGGCTTGTTCACCTTGCGCGGGTCGATCTGCCCGAACCCGATCTGGACGGCGGTGTAGCCGTCCTTCTCCTGGCTCTTGAGCTGGGTGACGACACACGGCCCGGCCTGGACGACGGTCACCGGAACGATCCGGCCCTCATCGTCGAAGACCTGGGTCATGCCGAGCTTCTCGCCCAGGACGCCCTTCCTCTGCGTACTCATCTCTCGGTGCGTCCCTTAGAGCTTGATCTCGATGTCAACGCCGGCCGGAAGGTCGAGTCGCATCAGCGAGTCGACCGTCTTGGGCGTCGGGTCGATGATGTCGATCAACCGCTTGTGCGTGCGCATCTCGAAGTGCTCGCGGCTGTCCTTGTACTTGTGCGGCGAGCGGATGACGCAGTACACGTTCTTCTCGGTCGGCAGCGGCACCGGGCCCGCGACCTTGGCGCCCGTCCGCGTCACCGTCTCAACGATCTTCTTCGCGGAGGTGTCGATGACCTCGTGGTCGTAGGCCTTGAGCCGGATGCGGATCTTCTGTCCCGCCATGGTGGCCTCGGTGTCCTTTGCTGTAGTGCCGCTGTTTACTTCAGTGGTCGTGACACGGCGGCCCGGTTGGGGTTGCCCGACGACCGGGCCGCCGTGTGACGAGAGGTGCTACTTGATGACCTTGGTGACGCGACCGGCGCCGACCGTCCGGCCACCCTCGCGGATGGCGAACTTCAGGCCCTCCTCCATGGCGACGGGCTGGATCAGCTCGACGCGCATCTCGGTGTTGTCGCCCGGCATGACCATCTCGGTGCCCTCGGGGAGGTTCACCACGCCGGTGACGTCCGTGGTCCGGAAGTAGAACTGCGGGCGGTAGTTGTTGAAGAACGGCGTGTGCCGGCCGCCCTCGTCCTTGGACAGGATGTAGACCTGCGCCTCGAACTCGGTGTGCGGGGTGTTCGTGCCCGGCTTGATGACACACTGGCCGCGCTCGACGTCCTCGCGCTTGATGCCGCGCAGGAGCAGGCCGACGTTGTCGCCCGCCTGGCCCTGGTCGAGCAGCTTGCGGAACATCTCGACGCCGGTGACGGTGGTCGAGGTGGACTCCGGCTTGATGCCGATGATGTCGACGGTCTCGTTGACGTTCACGACACCGCGCTCGATGCGGCCGGTCACGACGGTGCCGCGGCCGGTGATCGAGAAGACGTCCTCGATCGGCATCAGGAACGGCTTCTCGGTGTCACGCACCGGCTCCGGCACGTTCTCGTCGACGGCGTCCATCAGCTCGACGATCGACGCGGACCACTTCTCGTCGCCCTGCAGCGCCTGGAAGGCGGAGACGCGCACGACCGGGACGTCGTCGCCCGGGAACTCGTACTCCGACAGCAGCTCGCGGACCTCGAGCTCGACGAGCTCCAGGATCTCCTCGTCGTCCACCATGTCGCACTTGTTCAGGGCGACGACGATGTAGGGGACGCCGACCTGGCGGGCCAGGAGCACGTGCTCCTTGGTCTGCGGCATCGGGCCGTCGGTGGCGGCGACCACCAGGATGGCGCCGTCCATCTGCGCCGCACCGGTGATCATGTTCTTGATGTAGTCGGCGTGCCCCGGGCAGTCCACGTGCGCGTAGTGCCGGGCCTCGGTCTGGTACTCGACGTGCGCGATCGAGATCGTGATGCCGCGCTCGCGCTCCTCCGGCGCCTTGTCGATGTCCTCGAACGGCGTGAAGGGGTTGAGGTCCGGGTACTTGTCGTGGAGCACCTTGGTGATCGCCGCGGTAAGGGTGGTCTTACCGTGGTCGATGTGTCCAATGGTGCCGATGTTCACGTGCGGCTTCGTCCGCTCGAACTTGGCCTTCGCCACTGGTTGCTCCTTGTTGCGATCCTCGGCCGCCTAGACGACCGCTTCGTTTACGTCTTGGTGATCTGTGGGCAGGCCCGGGTGCTTACTCGCCCCGCGCCTTGGCGATGATCTCCTGCGCGACGTTCCCGGGAACCTCGGCGTAGGAGTCGAACTGCATGGTGAAGACAGCCCGGCCCTGGGTCTTGCTGCGCAGATCACCCACGTAGCCGAACATCTCGGACAGAGGCACGAGCGCCTTGATGACGCGCATGCCATGCCGCTCGTCCATGGACTGGACCTGACCGCGACGGCTGTTGAGGTCGCCGATCACGTCGCCCATGTTGTCCTCGGGCGTGGTGACCTCGACGGACATCATCGGCTCCAGCAGCGTGGGGGACGCCTTGCGGGCGGCCTCCTTGAACGCCATGGAACCGGCGACCTTGAACGCCATCTCCGACGAGTCGACCTCGTGGTAGGCGCCGTCCTGCAGGGTGACCTTGACGCCCACCATCGGGTAGCCGGCGAGGACCCCGAACTCCGCGGCCTCCTGGCAGCCCGTGTCGACCGAGGGGATGTACTCCCGCGGGATGCGGCCGCCGGTGACCTTGTTCTCGAACTCGTAGCCGTCCGACCCGCCGCCGAGCGGCTCCAGGTCGATGATCACGCGGCCGAACTGGCCCGAGCCACCCGTCTGCTTCTTGTGGGTGTACTCGACCTTCTCGACCTTGCGAGTGATCGTCTCGCGGTAGGCGACCTGCGGCTTGCCGACGTTGGCGTCGACCTTGAACTCCCGCTTCATCCGGTCGACGAGGATCTCCAGGTGGAGCTCGCCCATGCCCGAGATGACGGTCTGGCCGGTGTCCTCCTCCGTGCGGACCTGGAAGGAGGGGTCCTCCTCGGCCAGGCGCTGGATGGCGGTGCCCAGCTTCTGCTGGTCGGCCTTGGTCTTCGGCTCGATCGCGACGTGGATCACCGGCGCCGGGAAGTTCATCGACTCCAGCACGATCGGGTTCTTGTCGTCGCACAGCGTCTCACCGGTGGTGGTCTGCTTGAGACCCATCACCGCGACGATGTCGCCGGCGCCCGCGCGCTCGATCTCGGTGCGCTTGTTGGCGTGCATCCGGTAGATCTTGCCGATGCGCTCCTTGCGCTCCTTGACGGAGTTCATCACGTTCGCGCCGGACTCCAGGACACCGGAGTAGACGCGCACGAAGGTGAGCTTGCCCAGGTGCGGGTCGCTCGCGATCTTGAACGCGAGCGCGGAGAACGGCTCGTCCTCGCTCGGCTTGCGGATGAGGACCTTCTCCTCGTCGCGGACGGCGTGGCCCTCGATGGCCTCCACGTCCAGCGGCGACGGCAGGTAGCGGACGATCGCGTCCAGCAGCGGCTGCACGCCCTTGTTCTTGAAGGCCGTGCCGCAGGTCACCGGGGTGAGCTTCGCGGCGATCGTCGCGCGCCGGATGCCGTCGTGCAGCTGCTCCACGGTGGGCTCGTTGCCCTCCAGGTACAGCTCCATGATCTCGTCGTCGTTCTCCGCGAGGGTCTCGACGAGCTTGTCGTGCCACTCGCGGGCCGTCTCGGCGTGCGACTCGGGGATGTCGAGGGTGTCGTACATCTCGCCGAGCTTGGCCTCCTCGTTCCACAGGAGGGCCTTCATCCGGACGAGGTCGATGACGCCCTTGAAGTCGGCCTCGGCGCCGATCGGGAGCTGCAGCACCAGCGGCGTCGCGTTGAGCCGGTTCTCGATCATGTCGACGCAGCGGTGGAACTCCGCGCCGACCCGGTCGAGCTTGTTGACGAAGCACATGCGCGGCACGCCGTACCGGTCGGCCTGGCGCCACACCGTCTCGGACTGGGGCTCCACACCGGCGACCCCGTCGAACACCGCCACCGCACCGTCGAGCACCCGCAGGTTGCGCTCCACCTCGATGGTGAAGTCGACGTGGCCGGGGGTGTCGATGATGTTGATCGTGTGCTTGACGTCGTCGACGGGCCACTCGCAGGTGGTGGCGGCGGAGGTGATGGTGATCCCCCGCTCCTGCTCCTGTTCCATCCAGTCCATGGTGGCGGCGCCGTCGTGCACTTCACCGATCTTGTAGCTCATCCCCGTGTAGTAGAGGATGCGCTCGGTCGTGGTGGTCTTGCCCGCGTCGATATGGGCCATGATCCCGATGTTGCGGACCTTGGCCAGGTCTACACCGGTTTTGGTAGCCACTGCCGTCCTCGCGTCGTCTCTCGTCGTTGCAGATCCGCCGGGATTACCAGCGGTAGTGGGCGAAGGCCTTGTTGGACTCCGCCATCTTGTGCGTGTCCTCGCGCTTCTTGACAGACGCGCCGAGGCCGTTGCTCGCGTCGAGCAGCTCGTTCATCAGCCGCTCCATCATGGTCTTCTCACGCCGCTGCCGGGCGTAGAGCACCAGCCAGCGCAGCGCGAGGGTGGTGCTGCGCGCCGGCCGGACCTCGACGGGGACCTGGTAGGTCGCGCCACCGACGCGGCGGCTGCGCACCTCCAGAGTGGGCTTGACGTTGTCGAGCGCGCGCTTGAGCGTGACGACCGGGTCGTTGCCGGTCTTCTCGCGGGCGCCCTCCAGGGCGTCGTACACGATGCTCTGCGCGATGGAGCGCTTGCCGTCCAGCAGAACCTTGTTGATGAGCGCGGTGACCAGCGGCGAGTTGTACACCGGGTCAGCGATCAGCTGGCGCTTGCCAGCGGGGCCCTTGCGCGGCATCAGCTCTTCTCCTTCTTCGCGCCGTAGTGGCTGCGCCCTTGCTTGCGGTTCCGGACGCCCTGGGTGTCGAGGGAACCGCGGATGATCTTGTACCGAACGCCGGGGAGGTCCTTCACACGGCCGCCGCGCACGAGCACGATCGAGTGCTCCTGCAGGTTGTGGCCGACGCCGGGGATGTAGGCCGTGACCTCGATCCCGCTGGTCAGCCGGACACGGGCGACCTTCCGGAGCGCGGAGTTCGGCTTCTTTGGCGTCGTGGTGTAGACGCGCGTGCAGACGCCCCGGCGCTGGGGGCTGCCCTTGAGCGCGGGCGTCTTGTTCTTGGTCACCTTGTCCTGGCGGCCCTTGCGGACCAGCTGCTGGATCGTGGGCACCGCGTCTCCGTCTTCCTCGTACCGAGCCGGTAAGTCCTATTGCTGCAATCACCACCTCAGGTGAGGCTGTGACCTGCCGGTTTCCCGACCTCTCCGACCCACGCGGTCGGGCGTGTCGCCGCCCCACGGAAATTCAACCGCGCGAAACCGACACAGACCGCCCGGCCCTAACTGGGCCGAATCAAGCCGGGGAGTAGATGCGGCGCGCTGGGGCCGGCCAACCGGCCTCGCCGACACGCACGCATAGCGGCCCGCACACAGCGGGCACAAGTGAAGAGGTTACCGACCGCTCCGCCAAAGTGCAAAGCGAGGAGAAGAGCCGTGCTCGTCGCGGCGCCGCATCGCTTCGTCTCGCCTGGCGGCGCGCCGCGCGTTCAGGTTCTCGCCTCGCTCGAACCTGGCGTCGCACGGGATCGCGGGGCCCGGGTCGTCGACGGCCGGGGCGCCTCTGCTGCATTGTGACCCACGTTCCCACTTTTGGGGAAGTCGTGGAGCAGCTTTTGCGTCCCCGGCCGTCTCTCGTTCTGGGAGTTTCGCGTCCTACAGGACGAAGGCGACCACCAGCACGACGATGATCACCACGGCCGCGACGGCGCCGCCGACCATCAGGAGCGTGTTCTTGCTGCCCTTGCTCTCTTCGCCGCCGTAGGTGGACGGCTGGCCGTACTGCCCCTGCTGACCGTACTGCTGGGGCTGACCGTGCTGGCCTTGCTGACCGTACTGCTGCTGACCGAACTGCTGGCCCTGCTGCTGGCCCTGCTCGCCGCCGGGCTGGCCGAACTGCTGCTGACCATAGCCCTGCTGTTCGCCATAGCCCTGCTGCTGGCCGTACTGCTGCTGCCCGTATTGCTGGCCCTGCTGCTGGCCCTGCTGCTGGCCCTGCTCGCCGTACTGCTGCTGACCGTAGCCCTGCTGCTCGCCGCCCTGGCCGTAGCCCTGCTGCTGCTGGCCGTAGCCCGGCTGCTGCGCCTGCTGCTGGCCCCACTGCTGCTGGCCCATGTCAAGCCGGGTGTGCTCGGCCATGCCGGGCGACTCGGCGGCGTGGCGCCCCTGGGAGGCGGCGGACGGGTCGAACGCCTCGGTCGGGCGCGCGTCCTCCACGTTGCCCTCACCGGGCGGACGGTACAGGTCGTCCACCGAGGGACCGGTCTGCTGCGCCCCGGCGCCGTAGCCGGACTCGGGCGGCGGGACCATCATCGTCCGCTCGTGGTCGGCCTGCCCCTGCTGCCCACCGGGCTGGGACGACTCCGGCGACCACGGCTCGGGCGTGGACGGAGGCGTCGGGGCCTGCCACGGCTCGGCCGGAGGCTCCTGCCTGCGCTCGGGGCCGGTGGCGACGGGGATGTCGGTGCCGGGCGACCAGTGCAGCGTCGCCTGGTCGTCGACCACCGGGCGCTGCGGCTGCTGCGGCTGCTCGGGCGCACCGCCGGCCGGACCCGGGACGATCAGCGTCCGCTCTCCCCCGCCGTCCTGCGGCTGCGCGGGCCGCGGCGGCTGCTCGCCGTACTGGGGCTGGCCGTACTGCGGCTGCTGGTCCTGGGGCGCGCCGTGCATCGGCTGCTGCGGGTACCCGGACTGCTGCTGCGGAGGCTGCGGAGGCTGCTGCCCGTACGGCTGCTCGGGCTGCTGCCCCCACGGGGACTGTTCCGGCTGCTGCCCGTACTGCTGCTGCGGCTGCTCGTACTGCTGCGGCTGCCCGTACTGGGGCTGCTGCTCCTGCGGGGGCGGGTATCCGCCCGGCCCGGGAGGCGTGCCGTAGGGCATCTGCGGCTGCTGCCCGTACTGGGGCTGCTGCTCCTGCGGTGCGCCGTAGGGAGGCGGGGGCGGGGGCTGCTCGCCGAACTGCTGCATCGGCTGTTCGACCATCGTGGGGGGCGGCGGGGCGGGTGCCTGCCGCTCCTCGTCGCGAGGCTGCGCCGGCTGTGCCGGGGGCCGGCCGCCCAACTGCGGAGCACCGAACACCACGGTGCGGTCACCCAGCGGCCGGGCGGGGGGCTCCTGGCCCTCCGGCGGCCTGGGGTGTCCCTCGTCCTCAGGCATCGGCCGCTGCGGACCCTGCGTGCCGTCGTTCTCGGTCATCGTCGGGCTCCTTCAGCGCCGTCGTCCCGGGGCTCCTCAGCTCCCGGAAGTCCGGAGACGCGCGGCGCATAACGCGGCCTCCGAACCTTGTCACCCATGTCCCCACCTGGCGGGCTTGCCATGCGTGGGCGTTCTCGCCACCAGCCTGCCCCGATCGCCGGTGGTATCGCAAATCACCACCCCTGATAGACGCGGGACGCCTCCGGAGCGTTCCGCCCCGGAGGCGACCTCCGCCGTGAACGTCAGGAATGCCCGATAACGCGATGGGGCCGGTACGGGGCCTGCATACGGTCGATCTCCGCGTCCTCCAGCCGCAGGTCCGCCGCGGCGATCGCGTCGTCCATGTGCGTGAGCTTCGTCGCTCCCACGATCGGCGCGGTCACCCCCGGCTTGGCGAGCAGCCACGCGAGCGCCGCCTGCGCCGCCGGGACGCCCCGCTCCGCCGCGACCCCGCGCACGGCGTCCACGACGTCGAAGTCCGATTCCTCGTACAGGCTGTCGCCGTAAGAGTCGTTCTGGGACCGGACGGTCTTGCGCTCGCCGCCCCTCTCCCGGTTGCCCGCGAGCATCCCCCGCGCGAGCGGGCTCCACGGTATGACGCCCACCCCTTGGTCGAGACAGAGCGGAATCATCTCCCGCTCCTCTTCTCTGTAGACAAGGTTGTAGTGGTTCTGCATGGCCACGAATTTCGTCCAGCCGTGTTTGTCGGCGACGTGCTGCGCCTTGGCGAACTGCCAGGCGTACATGCTGGACGCCCCGATGTAGCGGGCCTTGCCCGACTTCACGACGTCGTGCAGTGCCTCCATGGTCTCCTCGATGGGCGTCCCGTAGTCCCAGCGGTGGATCTGGTACAGGTCGACATAGTCGGTGCCGAGACGCGTGAGGGACGCGTCGATGCTCGCCATGACGTGCTTGCGCGACAGTCCCCGGTCGTTCGGGCCGTCTCCCATGGGGAGGCACACCTTGGTCGCCAGCACGTAGTCGTCCCTGCGAGGGAAGAACTTCGGCAGAAGCCGTCCGGTCACCTGCTCGCTGACACCCATCGAGTACACGTCGGCGGTGTCGAAGAACGTGACGCCGCCGTCCACGGCCCGCCGGACGATCGGCTCCGCCGCGTCCTCGTCCAGGGCCCACGGCCGCACCGCCGGGTCGCCGTAGCTCATCATGCCGAGGCAGATCCGCGAGACCTTCATCCCGGTGTTCCCGAGCCGCACCTGTTCCATGACCTGTCTCCTCTCAACGTTCTCCACGGTGCCCCGCCACCCCAAGGATCACCAACCCGACTCCGGCGATCTCCGCCGGTCCGGGGACCTGCCGCAGCACCACGAGCCCGGTCACGGTCGCGGTCGCGGGGAGCAGCGACACCATCAGCGCGTAGGTGGCGCGGCCGAGACGCGCCATCGCGAGTTGGTCGCACACGTACGGGATGACGGACGAGGAGACCCCGACGCCGATCCCCGCGGCGAGCGCGACGGGATCGCCCAGCACCGGCACGGCCTGCACACCGCCGATGGGAAGGACGACCACGCTCGCGGCCACCATCGCCAAAGCCAACCCGTCGATGCCCCCGGCGTCGGACCGCGCGGCCTTGTGGGCGACGACGATGTACACAGCGAACAGTGCGGCGTTGGCGAACGCGAAGACGAACCCGAGCGGCTCTCCTTCGATCCGGACCTCCGTCAGGACGTACACGCCTCCGACGGCCGCGCCGAGCGCGACGATGTTGCGCCCTGTCCTCACCCCTAGAGCGGCCAGGAGGATGACGGGCAGGAACTCGATCGCCGCCACCGTCGCCAGGGGCAATCGTGCGATCGCCAAATAGAAGGACGCGTTCATCGCCGCGAGCACAACGCCCCACAGCAGGACCGTCCGCCGGCTCCTGCCTTTGGACGTCCGCCATAGCCTGCGCCAGATTACGAAGACGGCGGCGGCGCTCCAGATTCGTATCCCTGCCACGCCCAGGGGCCCGACACGGGGGAACAGCAGCACGGCGAACGACGGCCCCAGGTAGTGGAAGACCGCACTCCCGACAAAGTACGACCAGGGCGGAAACGGCATGGTCGTATCGTCGGGCTGTCCGTACGTTGGGGGAATGGCGAACCGAAGGGGCCGACCGGGTCGCGCCTACGAACCCAAGCCGCTCGATCCGACCGACCTACAGATCCTCACCGAGCTGCAAAGGGACGGCCGAGCGTCCATCGCCGAGCTGGGCCGCCGCGTCGGGCTGTCCGCCCCGGCCGTCGCCGAGCGCGTCCAGCGCCTGGAGGACACCGGCGTCATCACCGGCTACCACGCCACCGTCGATCCGGTCACGCTCGGCTTCCCGATCGCGGTCCTGGTCCGGGTGAGCCCGAGCCCGCGCGAGCTGAGCCGCATCCCCAAGATCGCCGACGAGGTCCCGCAGATCGTCGAGTGCCACCGCATCACGGGCGACGACTGCTTCTACTTCATCGCGCACCTGCGCGCCGTCGAGGAGCTGGAACCGATCCTCGACCGCTTCACCCCGTACGCGAAGACCACGACGTCGATCCTCCAGTCGTCCCCCGTCCCCCGCCGCCCGCTGCCGCTGTCCTGACGCCCGCTAGGGAGCCCCTGCCAGAGGCAGTGAGCGGGTCCCCCGAGCGCGGGGAGGGACGCGGCTCATAAAATCCCCGGGCCTCCGCATCACATCCGCGGAGGGCCGCCGTCGCAGCGCCCAGGTCGCCGCGACACCTCGCAACGAAGAGAAGGGACACGGCAAGATGGAATTCCAGCGCTTGTCACAGGCAGCCGCCCTTGAGGTGGTGGCCGGTACCGATATCGACCCGTCCGAAGCGGCCCAGGCGATCAGCCGGGTCGACCAGTACGGCCGCGACGCCGTCATCAGCGCGATGGCGGCGGGCGCCACTGGTGACGAGGCCGTCGACGCTCTGGAACGGGGAGTCGACATGGGTCGATACACCCAGCAGGTCGAGTACGGGCGTCCGCACGAGGAGGCCATCCTCCGGAGCCTTACCTGATCCGGAGGAGGCCGAGAAGATGGCGACCGCAGGAGCGATCGTCGTGAGTTCCGCCTTCTGAGAACCCGGCAACCGTTCATCCCTGCCGGCCTCCGTACGCACTGTGCGGGGGCCGGACTGCCCACCGGGGCAGAATGGCCCCTCGCGCACGCGAGGGGCCACCTGGTATGGGGCCGTCACCGGAGTGATGGCGGCCTGGTGTGGATCACAGCGCGGACGTCACGCCGTCGGCCACTTGCCCGACTGCTTAACGGTCACACCCTCCACCTTGTACTTCTTGTGGTCCTCCCCGTCCGGCACCACCACCACCTTGTACTCCGCGTTCTGCGGCGTGATGTTGGCCTCCGAACCGAAGAACCCGGTCGCGAAGCGCTCGATCTCGGACTCGACCTCAACGATGTTGCCGCCGCGGACGGACGGAAGGTCGACCCGGCGTTCGACGGTGTTCGGCCGGTCGGGCCAGTCACGCCGGACGGTCACTCCCTCGACCGCGTACAGCTTGGAGTGGCTGAACCCTTCGTTCGTCAGCTTCGCGTGGTACTGGTCGGGGAACGCCAGCTCGGCGTCCGGGCCGAAGAACTCACGCGCCAGTCGTTCGATCTCCGCTTCGATCTCGGCGGCGTTGTCGCCGGTCACGCGGGTGATCTGAAGGGCGGGTTGCGGGTAGCTCATGAGAGCTCCTATGGGAAGGGGCGACGCGGCCGTAGAGACGGCGCCGCCCGATTTCGTTTGCTTCTCGCAGTGGGAACAGCCCGGTCAGTCCGAAGTTCCACTAGCGGACGTCCACGTGGGTTCGGGGTTCCGCCTGCTCAGCGCAGATTCCTCGCAGCTCGCCTACATCCGGTTGACGGCTAAGCCGTCTTCGGACGCGCTGCCCTGGTCCGCGGCCGGGTGGCAGGCGGAAAAACAAATAGGCGCAACCGGGGGGCGGGGTTCGGGATAGAGGGGGTGTCAGCACTCCCCCCGGACACGGAGACCGCACTCCATGAAGAGACGCCTATGGCCATGGTGAGCCATGCCAGGGACGAGCTGGACGATTCGCGGATCGTCGCCGCCTCCCTGGAGGACCCCGAAGCGTTCGGCGAGCTGTTCCGCCGCCACTCGCCGCGGCTCCACGCCTACGTCAGGCGGCGCCTCGGCGGGTCCCTCGCCGACGACGTGGTGGCGGAGGCCTTCGCGACCGCGTTCCGGCGGCGCGACAGGTACGGCGGGCGCGCGGAGTTCGGCGCCTGGTTGTGGGGCATCGCGAGCAACCTGATCGCCAAGCACCACCGCCACGAGACCCGCATGTACCGGGCGTTCGCCCGGACCGGCGCCGACCCCGCGGAGGACGGCGTCGCCGACAGGGCGAGCGAGCGCGCCTCCGCGGCGGCGTGCGGCCCCGGCCTGGCGCGGGCGCTGGCGTCGCTGGGCGCGCAGGACCGCAACGCCGTCCTGCTGCTGGCGTGGGGCGAGATGTCCTACGCCGAGATCGCGGTGACGCTCGGCCTGCCGGTCGGCACCGTCAAGGCCAAGATCCACCGAAGCCGGGCCAAGCTGCGCAAGGCCCTCTCCGAGGAGTGACCATGGATGAAATCGACGCCCTGCGGCAGATGCGGACGGGGCTCGCCGTGGAGGAGGCCCCGGAGCTGCTCGCCCGGCGCATCGACTGGCGGGCCGGCGGAGCGCCTTCCCGGCCTCGGCGCCGTCTCCGGATCCAGCTGGTGAGCGTGGCGGCGACGGCCGCCGTGGCCGCCGGGACGGTCGCCGCCCTCGTCTCCACGGGGGACGGCGACCCGGACGGCGCCCCCCGCGTGGAGAGCACCGTCCCCCTGAAGGGCAATGCGCTGCTGGTCGCCGCCACCAACGCGTTGAAGGCGCCCACCGGCAGGTACTGGCACACCAGAACCGTCATGGGGGACATCTACGCGGTCGGCAAGAGCGCCGCGGACCACTACAAGGTGGACTCCAGGCAGGGGAACGAGGCCTGGTTCGGCCCGGACGGCAAGGGTCGCAGCACCCACATCGAGTTCGCCGACGTCCCGGTCACCGCCCAGGACAAGCGGAAGTGGGAGGCGGCGGGGTCTCTCAAGATGGTCCCCGTCCCGGACCCGGAAGGCACGGGGCAGACCGTGTTCCTCGACATGGCGTCCGAGGGAGGGCCGCCGAACTGGATGCCGGCCGACGACGACTTCGACGGCATGACCATGAAGCAGCTCACCGAGCTGCCCACGGAGCCGGAGGCGCTGAAGGAGGCCCTGCTCGGGCTCAGGGGGCACTGGCACGCCGTTTCCAAGAACGGCGAGAAGGCGGAGCCGATCCGCGCCTTGCGGGGGCAGGAGCGTGTGCGAGCTCTGAGCGACGTCGCCGGGGACCTGCTGTCCACCGCGCCGGCGCCGCCCAAGGTGCGCGCGGCGGTGTTCCGGATGCTCGCCGACCTGCCCGGAGTCAGGCCTGAGGGCCGGACGACCGACCCGCTCGGCCGCACCGGAACGGTGGTGTCGCTGCCGCTGACGACCACCGCGCCGCTCGGCCTGTTCACCGCCCCCAAGCAGCTCGGCACCTACCGGCGCCAGTTCATCGTCGACCCCGCCACCGGTTCCCTTCTGGCCATCCGCGACCTCGTGGCGAAGCCGCCCCACGGCAGCCGGCCGCTGCCGCCGGGTGACGACGGCCGGCCGCGCGCGCTGGAGGCGAAGGACATGCCCGACCGGTTCCACAAGCCCGGCGAGGTCGCCGCCTACCGGGCCTTCGAAGTCGCCGGATGGACCGACGCGCGTCCCCCGCGCTGACCCGGCCTGACGCCAAGGGGCCCGCTCCGTCCGGAGCGGGCCCCTTTCGCGGGTGGCGCCCTACGCGAAGGCGGAGCACTCCACGGTGGCGCGGCGTTCGGTCATGCCCTGCTGGACCGACGAGGTCACGCACGCGCGCTGCTTGTCGTTCAGCTTGGGCTGGCCGCACTCCTTGACGCTGGAGTAGGTGCGGCAGTCCTGGCGCGTGTTCTGGCCCCCCGGATCGGACGCCTGGGCGGCGGCCGCGCCGCCCACTCCCCCGATCCCGACCACAGCGGCGATCAGTGCCCCGGTCATGACCCTCTTCATGTGCTCTCTCCCCCGTCGCGTACGTCGAGCAACGACCGCCTTCATCCCCACCGCCAAAAACCCCAAAACCCGCCAAAGGGTCAAGAAAACGACGTCCACCTTCCCGCCATCCTCCGGGCAACTTCCCAGGTCATCGGGTGAACTCGGCGCGGACGCCCAGCAGCCGCACCGGACGCCGCCCGGTGAACCGGTCGAGCGCGGCGAGGGCGGCCTCCCGGATCCGGTCCGGCTCGCCCGACGGCGCCTCCAGCGTCCGGCCGTGGGTGCGGGTGGTGAACGGCACGTACCGGACCTTGACGACGACGCGGGCGACGTCCCTGCCGTCCGCGGCCGCGTCTCCCGCGACCCTCCGCGCCAGCCGGACGACCTCGCGCCGCACGTCCTCCCAGTCGTCCAGATCGCGCTGGAAGGTGGTCTCGCGGCCGCACGAGCGCGGGACGTACGGGGCGTCGCTCACCGGGGAGCCGTCCCGCCCCTGGGCGAGCCGCACCAGCCACGGCCCGGTCGCGGGACCGACCTCCCTGGCCAGGGCATCGGGATCCGCGGCCGCGAGATCGCCCACCGTGGCGATGCCGAGCCCCTTCAACCGCTTGGCCGTCTTGGCCCCGATGCCCCACAGCGCGTCGGTCGGCCGGTCACCGAGCACCTCGAACCAGGTCTCCCCGGTGAGCCGGAAGACTCCGGCGGGTTTGCCGAAGCCGGTCGCCAGCTTCGCCTGGAGCTTGTTCTCCCCGATGCCCACGGTGCATTCGAGCCCCGTCGCCGCCCGCACCCGGTCGCGGATCTCCCGTGCCAGGTCCTCCGGGTCGTCGCCGTCGAGGGCCAGGAACGCCTCGTCCCACCCCAGCACCTCCACCACGACGCCGAGGCCGCGCAGCGTGGCCATGACCTGTGCCGAGACGGACTCGTAGAGCTCCCTGTCGACGGGCAGGAACACGGCGTCCGGGCATCGCCGCACCGCCGTGCGCAGGGGCAGTCCGGAATGGACGCCGTACTCGCGCGCCTCGTATGAGGCCGTGCTGACCACGCCGCGCTTGGCCGGATCGCCGTCCCCTCCGACGACGACCGGCCGCCCGCGGAGCTCCGGGTGCCGGAGCACCTCGACGGCGGCGATGAACTGGTCCAAGTCCACATGCAGGACCCACCGACCCACACCTTCATTGTCCCGCACCGGACCGAAGGCGCTCCTTCGGCCGGACGTCGCGCCTCTAGTCGCCTTCCGCGGGGAAGAGCCATTCCAGTGCGGCGAGGGACTTGTCGAGGTATTCGCGGTGCCCGGTCTGGAGCCCGTAGGCCATGTCCTCCAGCACGCCGCACCTGGCGTAGAAGCCCGCGCGCGCCGTGATGTCTTCGACGTCGGCCCGGTATCCGCTCAGGGCCCGGTCAAGGGCCTCGGGTCCGAGGTCTCGGTAGAGCAGGCCGAAGTCACGGGCCGGATCGGTGATCGCGGCGTCGCTCCAGTCGATGACCCCGGTCACGGTCCACGCGTCCGGGTCGACGAGGACGTGTTCGATCCCCAGGTCGTTGTGGGAGAACACCAGCTCACGCGGGGCGGCCGGAGGCGGCGCGCCGAGAAACGCCTCCACGGCGGGACGGTGCGCGGGCGGCACCACCACCTGGGAGATCGAGGCGTAGATCTGCGCGGACTCCTCCGCCCACACCGCCATCGGCGCGTCGTCGGTCTCCACCAGGCCCGCCATCTCGGCGACCGGAACCGCGTGCAGCGCGCCGAGGAACTCCCCGAGCGCGACGGCGACGGAGCCGCCGTGGCCCGATCGCCGCGCCGGATCGGCATCGATCAGGGGGAGACCGGGGAGCTTGAAGTAGGCCAGGCAGCCCTGCTCGGCGACGGTGAAGCTCGGCTCGGGCACCGGTATGGGCGACACGTCCGCGACGGCGGCGAGCAGGCGGGCCTCGTCGCGGACCACCGCGGCCCGGCTCGCGGGGTCGGGCTCCTTGCTGAAACGGACGATCAGCTCGTCGTTGACCTGGAAGGCGATGTTGTCCTCGCCCTCTCCCAGCAGCACCACGGAGTGGATGTCGTAGCCGGGCATCTGCGCCGCCACCACGTCCCGGACGTCCGCGGCCCGGCCGCTCCCCTGCGTCACCATGTGCCTACGCCCGCCCCGCCCTCGATCCTCGTCACCCTTCGACGCTATCGCCTGAGATCAGCCACCAGACGAAACACCGGCCGTTTCGCCGACGGTTTCCGGCCGGGTCCGGGATCCTTTCATCGAACGACTTACGGAGGCGGCCGCATGAGCACACCGCACCATCCCGCCGGTGGCGCCCGGCCCTGGCCCACCGACAAACTGAACGCGCTGCGCCTCGGCCGGCGGCTGGTCACCGAGGTTCCCGTCACCCGAACCGGCCGGCGGGCCTTCGTCGACATCACCCCGCTCAGCACCCTGGCCGACGCCCAAGCCCGGCGAGAAGGCTGGAGACAAGCCGCCCACGGCCGCACCTTCCGGTTGCAGCACTGGGACTATGACGCCGAGCGCATCGCCGGCTTCGACTACGACATCGGAGCCGTTCTGGTCAAAGCCACGACGGTCGCCGGTGAAGGTGAGCTGACCGCGACGCTCGAAGCGTGGCAACTGCACCCTGACCAGTTCCTGTATCCCTGGGAGACCGACGACCCGAAGTAGCCGCAGGACGTCGCGCGTTCGACGGGCCGGCTGTTGCGGGCCGACGCAGATTCATGCTTCGCGGACGAAAGTGGCGCAGTCCGGGCAGTCGTCGAGGTAGCGGTGCCGGCACTCGACGGTGTGCCGCAGAAAGGTGATCGCCTGCTGTCGGTGGGCGACCTCGCTCTCGAGTGCGCCGATCTTCGCCTTCACGACCGCCTGTGCCGCCGACCGCGTCGGCGCCATCGCGGCGGTGACCTCGGGCAGCGAGAGCCCGACCCGCCGCAGTTTCAGCACCGTGCGCGCCTGCTCCAGAGCACTGTCGTCGTAGACGCGGTAGCCGTTGCCGTCGCGACGCACGGTGAGCGCTCCGGCGTCTTCCCAGTGCCGCAGCACGTGGGCCTCGACCCCGAGTTCGGCGGCCGCTTCCCCGATCTTCATCACCACGCGCGCCTTGCCTTCATGTCGACCTGAACCCCTAGCGTCTCGATCATGCCTGACAGCACCCCTAAAGCGGGCCCCCGCCCCCCTTCATCGATCCTGGTCACCGGCGCGGCCGGCAATCTCGGCCGGGAGGTCGTCACCCGTCTCCAGGCGCATGGCGGGCACGTCCGGAGCCTTGTGCGCCGTCCGATTGGTCCGCGTGCCGGAGTGGAGTCCGTGGTCGGCGACCTCACGGATCCCGCCGTTGTCCGCGAGGCGCTCGTGGGCGTCGACGCCGTCTTCCTCATCTGGCCGCTCCTCGATCCCGCCCCCGCCCACGACCTGGTCGTGGAGCTCACTGCGGCAGGACCCCGTGTCGTCTACCTGTCCACGACCGCCATAGACGACGGAACCGCTCGCCAGAGTGATCCCATCGCCCAGGTGCACATGGACATGGAAGGCCTGCTCCACGAAGCCGGCCTGCACCCGGTGGTGCTGCGCAGCGACACGCTGGCCTCCAACACACGTGGTTGGGCGCCGCAGTTGCTGGCGGGCGACGTGGTCTCAGGCCTGGACATCGCGCGCACAGCCGTCGTGGACGAGCGCGACGTCGCTGATGCGGCCGCAACCGTACTGCTCGCGCGTCACGACCGGCTGGACCCGGCGTTGCACGCGCTGACCGGCCCCGAGGTCCTCAGCCGCGCCGACCAGGTCGCTCACCTCGGTGCTGCTCTCGGACGGCCGCTGCGCTTCCAGGCGCTGCCCGCCGACCTGGCGCGATCGAAAATGCTCGCGGACGGTCGTCCCGAGCCGCTGGTCGACGCGCTGATCGCTGCCTCGGTGCGGCGGCCTGAATCGAACCGCGTCACCGATCACGTCGAGCGCCTGACCGGCCGGCCGGCGGGCGCCTTCGCGAAGTGGGCGCTGGACCACGTCGCCGACTTCGGGTGAGTGGCCGCTCCGGTCAGACTTCCCAGAGGGCGAGGACGGCGGTGACGTGGTCGACGGCTTCCCGGCAGAGCCGTGGCATGCACTCCCGGAGCGGCTCGACGATCGCATCGGGAACGGTCCCAGCCCACGGCCGGACGGGCGCCTCTCCGCCGGTCAGGGGCGGAGGACGATCTTGCCGTGCGTGTGGCGCCGTTCCAGTTCGCGGAAGGCGTCCCGCACCCGGGCCAGCGGGTAGACGTTGGCGATCGTCACTTCCAGCTCTCCCCGTGCGGCGAGGCGGGCCAGCTCGCCGAGGACGGCCGCGCACGCCGCCGTGCTCTCTCCGGCGGTCTGCGCGCCGACCCTGGCCGCGGTCCCCCAGTCGCGGATCGTGTTGATCCGCTCGGGCCGCACGCCCAGCTCCACCGCCAGGTCGACGTAGCCGGTGCCGAACGTGTCGATGAACGCGTCGACCGTCCCGCCGGAGGCCTGCTCGATCCGCTCGGCCACGCCGTCCCCGTACTCGACCGGGATGACGCCGTGCTCCTTCAGCCAGGCGTGGTTCGGCTCGCTCGCCAGCCCGATCACCGTGGCGCCGCGCCGCCGCGCGAGCTGCACGGCGAGGGACCCGACGCCGCCCGCCGCGCCGGAGACCACGACCGTGTCGGACGGTCCGGGGTCGACCGCGAACACGCAGGCGTACGCGGTCGCGCCCGCCACCTGCAACGATCCGGCCACCTCCCAGGACAGCCCCGCCGGACGCGGCGTCAGCCGGACGTCGTCGACCGCGACGAACTCCGCGTGGCTCGCCCTGTCGTGGGTGAAGCCGAGGACCTCGTCGCCCACCGCGAACCCGCGCACCTCCGGCCCGAGCTCCACGATGACACCGGCCAGGTCGGTGCCCTGCCCCGAGGGGAACGTCGCGGGCCAGCGCGCGTGCAGCCCGCCCTCCCGGATATGCGTCTCACCGGGCTGGATCCCCGCCGCGCGGACCTCCACCAGCACCTGCCCGGGACCGGGCACCGGACGCTCCACATCCTCCACCCGCAGGACGTCGATCCCGCCGTACTCGTGGAACCGCACCGCCTTCATCGCGTGATCACCGCTCTTCCTCGTCCGTCGCGGCCTTCGCTGGCCGCGCTTCCGAGCCTGCCCGGTTTCCCGCGGCGGAGGAACGGACCGTTCTCCCTAGGATCGGCGGTCCGAGGATGCCCGGGACGCACCGCGGCGGACCGATGAGAAGGGGCAAGACCCCGTCGCAGTAGAAGCGGGCCCGGCATCGCCGGACCCGCTTCACGTCAACGGTGATCAGCTCACCGCTGCTGCTCCTGGGCGTGTTGCCTCCGCGCCTCCGTGCGCAGGTCGTTCGCGACGGCGTCGACGGAGGTGCCCGGGCTGACCGAGACGGTCAGCTCCCTGGAGTGGATGCCCTCGACGACCTCGCCGCTGACCTCCAGGTCCACTGTCCGGCCGGTTGCGACGGCCGTCTCCAGCGCCTCGTAAGCGGCGGCCCGGGGGTCGCTGCTCTGGGACGTTACGCGTTCGCGCATTACGTCTCCTTCTGGGGTGTTTCAATTGGCTCCCGCAAGCGGGACTTCACACGGGAGACCGTCCCAGGGGAGGTGGACGACGCCAGTCGGCGCGGGGCCACTGCCAGCAAGGACTGCCTGGATGTGGAAGTCACCCCGGCGGAAACGGGCGAGGCCCCTTCCGGAGATTCCGGAAGGGGCCTCGCCTTTGCGCTGCTTCGGTGCGCGTCAGCCGCCTCAGCGGTTGTACTGACCGAAGTCGTACTCCTCCAGCGGGACGGCCTCGCCGGAGCCCTGCCCGAAGGCGTACTCGGCGCCGTCGTCGTAGGAGCCGACGGAGTACACCGCCGCCTTCGCCTCCTCGGTCGGCTCGACCCGGACGTTGCGGTACTGCGGCATGCCGGTACCGGCCGGGATGAGCTTGCCGATGATGACGTTCTCCTTGAGGCCGAGCAGCGGGTCGCTCTTGGCGTGCATCGCGGCCTCGGTGAGCACCCGGGTCGTCTCCTGGAAGGACGCCGCCGACAGCCACGACTCGGTCGCGAGCGAGGCCTTGGTGATGCCCATCAGGACGGGGCGGCCGGCGGCGGGGACCCCGCCCTCGGCCACGACGTTCCGGTTCGTCTCCTCGAAGATCGGCCGCTCGACCAGGTCACCCGGGAGCAGGTCGGTGTCGCCCGACTCCAGGATGTTCACCCGCTTCAGCATCTGGCGGACGATGATCTCGATGTGCTTGTCGTGGATCGACACGCCCTGCGACCGGTACACCTCCTGCACCTCCTGGACGAGGTGGAGCTGCACGGCGCGGGGACCGAGGATGCGCAGCACCTCGTGCGGGTTGATCGCACCCGCGATGAGCTGCTGGCCGACGCCCACGGCCTCGCCCTCCTTGACCAGGAGGCGGGACCGCATCGGCACCGGGTAGGCGATCTCGTCGGAGCCGTCGTCCGGGACGATGACGACCTTGCGGGCCTTCTCCGTCTCGTCGATCTTGACGCGGCCGGCGACCTCGCTGATCGGGGCCACACCCTTGGGGATGCGGGCCTCGAACAGCTCCTGGACACGCGGCAGACCGTGCGTGATGTCGCCGCCCGCCACACCGCCGGTGTGGAAGGTGCGCATCGTCAGCTGCGTGCCGGGCTCGCCGATGGACTGCGCGGCGATGATGCCGACGGCCTCGCCGACGTCCACGCGCTTGCCGGTGGCCAGCGAGCGGCCGTAGCAGGCGGCGCAGACACCGATCTTGGCCTCGCAGACCAGGGCGCTGCGGGTGCGGACCTTCTCCACGCCCGCCTCGACCAGGCGCGTCACGACCGCGTCGGACAGGTCGGTGTCGGCGGGGAAGATGACCGTCCCGTCGACGACGACGTCCTCGGCGATGGTGCGGCCGACCAGGCTCGTCTCCGAGGTGGCGAGCTTGACCAGGGTGCCGTCCTGCAGCCGGTCGGCGACCTCGAAGGGGATCGTGCGGTCGGTGCCGCAGTCCTCCTCGCGGACGATGACGTCCTGCGCGACGTCCACCAGGCGCCGGGTCAGGTAACCCGAGTCGGCGGTGCGCAGCGCGGTGTCGGCCAGGCCCTTGCGGGCGCCGTGCGTCGAGATGAAGTACTCGACGACCGACAGGCCCTCGCGGAAGGACGACTTGATCGGACGCGGGATGGTCTCGCCCTTGGGGTTGGAGACCAGGCCGCGCATACCGGCGATCTGGCGGAGCTGCAGCGGGTTGCCTCGGGCGCCCGACTGGATCATCATCCAGATCGGGTTGGCCTTCGGGAACGCCTTCTCCATGTCCACCGCGACGTCCGCGGTGGCCTTGTTCCAGATCTCGATGAGCTCCTGCTTGCGCTCGTCGTCGGTGATCAGGCCGCGGTTGAACTCCCGCTGCACCTTCTCGGCGCGCGCCTCGTAGCCGCCCAGGATCTCCGCCTTGTTGGGCGGCGTGATGACGTCGTCGATCGCGATCGTGACGCCGGACCTGGTCGCCCAGTGGAACCCGGTGCTCTTCAGCGCGTCCAGCGCGTTGGCGACGGCCACCTTCGGGTAGGTCTCCGCCAGCTCGTTGACGATCGCCGAGAGCTGCTTCTTGCCGATCTCGTCGTCCACGAACGGGAAGTCGTCCGGCAGCGTCTCGTTGAACATCGCGCGGCCGAGCGTCGTCTCCAGCCGGTAGGGCCGGCCGGGCTCGTAGCCCTCGGGCGCCTTCCAGCCGCGCGGCGGCGGGACGTCCTTGAGCCGGATCTGGATCCGGGCCTGCAGGTCCAGCTCGTGCCGGTCGTAGGCCATGATGGCCTCGCCGATCGAGCCGAACGCGCGACCCTCGCCGACCGCGCCGTCCTTCTGCGTCGTCAGCCAGTACAGGCCGATGACCATGTCCTGGGTGGGCATGGTGACGGGCTTGCCGTCCGACGGCTTCAGGATGTTGTTGGTCGACAGCATCAGGATCCGCGCCTCGGCCTGCGCCTCGGCGGACAGCGGCAGGTGCACCGCCATCTGGTCGCCGTCGAAGTCCGCGTTGAACGCGGTGCAGACCAGCGGGTGGATCTGGATGGCCTTGCCCTCGACCAGCTGCGGCTCGAACGCCTGGATGCCGAGCCGGTGCAGGGTCGGCGCCCGGTTCAGCAGCACCGGGTGCTCGGTGATGACCTCTTCCAGCACGTCCCACACGACCGGGCGGGCCCGCTCGACCATCCGCTTGGCGGACTTGATGTTCTGCGCGTGGTTGAGGTCGACCAGCCGCTTCATGACGAACGGCTTGAACAGCTCCAGCGCCATCTGCTTGGGCAGGCCGCACTGGTGCAGCTTCAGCTGCGGGCCGACGACGATGACCGAACGGCCGGAGTAGTCGACGCGCTTGCCCAGCAGGTTCTGCCGGAACCGGCCCTGCTTGCCCTTGAGCATGTCGGACAGCGACTTCAGCGGACGGTTGCCCGGCCCGGTGACCGGGCGGCCGCGGCGGCCGTTGTCGAACAGCGCGTCGACGGCCTCCTGCAGCATCCGCTTCTCGTTGTTGACGATGATCTCGGGAGCGCCCAGGTCGAGCAGGCGCTTGAGCCGGTTGTTGCGGTTGATCACCCGGCGGTACAGGTCGTTCAGGTCGGACGTGGCGAACCGGCCGCCGTCCAGCTGGACCATGGGACGCAGGTCCGGCGGGATGACCGGGATGCAGTCCAGCACCATGCCGAGCGGGCTGTTGCGGGTGTTGAGGAACGCCGAGACGACCTTCAGCCGCTTGAGGGCGCGGGCCTTCTTCTGGCCCTTGCCGGTGCGGATGATGTCGCGCAGCTTCTCGGCCTCGGCGTCGAGGTCGAAGTTCTGCAGCCGCGCCTGGATGGCCGCGGCGCCCATGCCGCCCTCGAAGTACTTGCCGAAGCGGTCGCGCATCTCGCGGTAGAGCAGCTCGTCGCCCTCCAGGTCCTGGACCTTGAGGTTCTTGAAGCGGCTCCAGACCTCGTCGAGGCGGTCGAGTTCGCGCTGCGCGCGGTCGCGCAGCTGCTTCATCTCCCGCTCGGCGCCGTCGCGCACCTTGCGCTTCTGGTCGGCCTTCGCGCCGGCCTCCTCCAGCTCCGCCAGGTCGCCCTCCAGCTTCTGCTGGCGGGCCTCGACCTGCGCGTCGCGGGCCTGCTCGATCTGCTGGCGCTCCACGGAGATGTGGGCCTCCAGCGTCGGCAGGTCGCGGTCGCGCCGCTCGGCGTCCACGCTGGTGATCATGTAGGCCGCGAAGTAGATGATCTTTTCGAGATCCTTCGGAGCCAGGTCCAGCAGGTAGCCGAGCCGGGACGGGACGCCCTTGAAGTACCAGATGTGCGTGACGGGCGCGGCCAGCTCGATGTGGCCCATCCGCTCACGGCGCACCTTGGCGCGAGTCACCTCGACGCCGCAGCGCTCACAGATGATGCCCTTGAACCGGACGCGCTTGTACTTGCCGCAGTAGCACTCCCAGTCGCGGGTAGGACCGAAGATCTTCTCGCAGAAGAGCCCGTCCTTCTCCGGCTTGAGGGTCCGGTAGTTGATCGTCTCCGGCTTCTTCACCTCGCCGTGCGACCACTGGCGGATGTCGTCGGCGGTCGCCAGACCGATGCGAAGCTCGTCGAAGAAGTTGACGTCAAGCAACTGTTTTCCCCTTGAGTTCTCAGACCTCGTCGACGCTCATCGCGCCCTCGTTCGGACGGCGGGAGAGGTCGATGCCGAGCTCCTCCGCGGCGCGGAAGACGTCCTCGTCGGTGTCGCGCATCTCGATGGAC